>CAMZFJ010000200.1 GCA_947306025.1 uncultured Fibrobacter sp. | reverse complement strand
ATGCCTTCGCGGCTGGCGTTACCCGTCATGCGGGCTGCGTTTTCGCCGACGTTCGGGCCAACGCCACCGGCTTCTGCACCGACGAGGCGAACGTTCTTGTCTTCGATGAACGGCGTGAACACGCCGATGGAATTGCTTCCGCCACCCACGCAAGCGACCACTGCGGCAATGTCGATGTTGCGTTCGGCTGCCTGGCGCTTGACTTCTTCACCGATGATGGACTGGAACGTACGAACGATATCCGGGAACGGGGCAGGGCCGAGTGCAGAACCGAGCACATAGTGCGTATCCTTGAAGTTCGTGGCCCAGTCGCGCATGGCTTCGTTCACGGCGTCCTTGAGGGTGCGGCTACCGCTGGTAACCGGCACAACTTTGGCACCGTACATTTCCATCGTGGCGACGTTCGGCTGCTGACGACGGACGTCCACTTCGCCCATGTACACAACGCATTCGAGGCCGAGTTTGGCGCAGGCGGCTGCCGTGGCAAGGCCGTGCTGACCGGCACCCGTTTCGGCGATAATGCGGGTCTTGCCCATCTTCTTGGCGAGGAGGCACTGGCCGATAGCGTTGTTGATCTTGTGGGCTCCCGTGTTGGCAAGGCCTTCGAGCTTGATGTAAATCTGCGCACCGCCCAAAAGCTTGGTTGCTGTCGGAGCGTAGTAAAGCGGCGTTTCACGACCGATGTAATCGCGCTGGATAATGCGCAATTCTTCCAGGAATTCCGGATCGTGAATGTACTTGTTGAATGCCGCTTCGAGGTCATCGAGCGGGCGACGGATGATTTCGGCAACGTACTTGCCGCCGAACTTGTCAAAGAAACCGTTGGAAGAGGTTGTGAGAGGTGAGGTCGCGTCTTCGGCGCTTTGAGGAGAGAGGATGTTCATAAGAAGTGGTTAGTAAACAGTGGTTAGTGGTTAGGGCGTTTGAATTTCGCTTTTGAAGGTTAAAAAAATAAGGCCTTCGGTGAGTCCGAAAGCCTTTTGCAAACACTTGATGAAATCGGCAAAACCGGACTCTATTTCGTAGAGCCCCACCACCAACGGTTGAAACGAATTGCAGAAATCATCTTCATGGCAAAAAATATAGGAACGCCAAATTATTTTGGCAAGGGGTGGTTTTATTTTTTCATGCCTTCGAGGTATTCCGTAATTTTTGGAACCATGAACGACTTGCGGCTTAACTTTGTGGCAGAGAAGTAAACACCTTCGCTGGAGAGTTCACCGAAAGCACTTTCGGCAATTTCCTTGGCGATTGTTTCTTTGCCGTTTGTGGCGTAAACGAGGGTGTAAGATCCCGTTTCGATATATGGCGTTTCTTCTGCGGTTTCCGGATCCGGATTCGGGTCGTGAGCATCAACCTTGGCAAAGAGAATGTCGCGCTTATTCTCCTTGGCGATTTCGGGCATCACGGCGGCGAGACGTTTAATGAAATCGTTCATGGTCGAGTCAACGTACCAGTCGTTACTTGCAATGCCGATGTTGACTCCTTCGATTTCGTAATCCTTGTAGTCAGCGAGGAAAATTTCCTTGTCGGTCATGCCGTAGTAATCGTGCGACGCATCGCTCATTTCGCGCGAGAGCTTGGCGACGCTATCGGGGGAGAGCTTCAGCTGTTCGACGAGGCTTTTCCATGCAGACGAGTCTAGAGCCGAGGAGGCGACTTTGGTCAAGTTGCGCGTGTCCGAAAGGAGACCTGCCAAAAGAATCTTGGCCATGTCGTTATCGATTTTGACGTCGGTCTTCTTGTAGAGATCCCAAATGATGGTGCAGGCGGAACCGATAATTTGACGGTTCACGTATGTGTCAGAGGTGATTTTTTCATCAAGATCTCCAGCAACATGATGGTCGATAATCTGGAGAATCTTCGCTTCTTTAACACCATCGATCGACAGTGCGGATTCGGCGTGGTCCGTGAGAATCAGGCGTGTGCCGGCGTCAACAGACGACATCTGTTCCGGTATTTCGAATCCGAATTTCTCGGAGATGAAAACCGTTTCGCGGTTGATCGGGCTTACGATTTTGGCTACCGTATTGTGGCCGAGGGCGCGCATGAGTGCGGCGTAGCTCAATGCCGAAGCGACTGCGTCGACATCGGGAGTCTTATGCCCGATGACAAACGTCGTGTCGGAGCCCCAGTCCAAAGCGTTGATGGTGTTTTTGAATTCTTCTCCTTCGTTGTTAACGTCAGAAGAAGTACTGTCGCTGCATGCGCAGAAAAGAGCGCCTGAGAGACAAACCGATAAAATGTTGTTGAAGAAAGTTTGTTTGTTCATGCCGTAAAAATAAGCTAATTCTTATTTGGCAGAATTATGTAAAGTTTTCTTTGGTTTAATTCAAAATAAAGTTGTTTTTTGCGGTAGTACTTTTGTAATTTGGAACTACAAATAATTTAACTGATCTAAGGCGTTTAAAATGAGAAAAATTTTGCTTGGAAGACTTTGACGGGAAAAAATAGAGACGAGCTTTACGAAGAAGTTATGGCTCAATGCCAAAGATTGCAAGAAATGTAAAACGATATTTCTTTGAAAACCACCTAAAATAACAGGCTTTCGGTGAAAACCGAGAGCCTTTTTCTATGAAATTTTAAATGAAGACAAAAAATAGGCTTCCGGCATATTCCGGAAGCCATTTAATCAAACACTTGATGAAACCAGCAAGCCGATTCCGTTTTACGGGAACCCCTCCCGCAAGCGGTTTGAGTTGGATTACCGATTTCACCTTTACATTGATTAATATACACTGTAACTCGTTGATAGTCAATAGGTTATTGAATTATTTTTGTAATAAGATTTTAACATTCGCGGCGCGATTTGGTGGATTTTGAGGGGGCTGTACTGAATTTTTGAGATTATATTGGAAAAATATTGATGATGGAGGCTTGCTATGGCTGAAAAATTATGGAAGACTTGCCAAAAATGTGGCTGCGAAAAAAATGAGGATGCCGAAAAGCTTTGCGATTCGTGCAAACAAAAAAGGCGTGAATATTGGAGTGATATCAAGAAAATCGCAGGCGTCGCTGCCGCGGCGTTCCTTACGCTAATCGTTGGACGGAGATTTAAGAAGTAGGGGCATTTTGCCGGAGTCGGCAAAATGGTTGCTAATATTTGGGCTGTAAAAACAAAAGCTCCGCATCAATGTGCGGAGCATTTTGCAATTCAGTGGCGCTTGCGTTAGCGCAGTTTCGCGAACAAGTCCTTCATCTTATCGGCGTTCTTGATGCCGGGGGCGTCTTCGACACCGCTTGAAACGTCAATGAGTTCGGGGCTGAACTTGCTGACGAGTTCAGAGACGTTTTCGGGATTGATGCCGCCGGCGAGCCACAGCGGAATGTCGCCGGCTTTTTCGCGGAGTAAGCTTTCGGGGATTTGCTTGCCTGTGCCGCCGGGGATTCCTTCAACTTTCGCGTCCAGCAAAATGCGGGGTTCGCCGTTCTTGCGGAGCGCTTCGACTTTGTCGAAGTCTGCGGCGTCTCCGACGCGGACCGCGCAGTAATGTGTTGGCGGTTGCGTTTGTTCGGCGGCAGCCTTGTTTGCGCATTGAACTGTATTGCTATGCGGCGCAATTCCGTGGAACTGTACGGCGTCAAGCACTCCTTCGCGGGCGAGCTTGATGGCGGTTTGGCCTTCGACGGAATCGGTTTCGGTAATGACGCCGACGAGGAGTGGAGATCCTTCGACTCCACTGGCGTTTCGCTCAGGATGACGCCCCGCGTGAATTTTCGCAGCGAAATTGCGGACGAATTCTTCGGTGGTGAGGCGCTTGGTCTTGCTGAATACGAATCCGAGCAAGTCGGCGCCGAGTTCAGCGGCGAGGAGGCCGTCTTCTTCGCGAGTGATGCCGCAAATTTTGACCATGGGGTGGTTCGGTTCGGCTGCGCGTTTGGCATCGCGGCGTTCGGCAAATTCTTTCCAGAACTTGCCTTGAGCGTTTTCATTGCCGCCTTCGAACGAACTTACGACTTCTTTGGCGAGAGGCGGATTCTTGGCGACCGCTTCACCGACGAGAATGCCCGTAAATCCGAGGCTGCGGGCGTAGGCGGCATCGTCGCCACTGTGAATGCCTGATTCAAAAACAGCCTTTGCCGGAAGCTTATTGCGGACACTTGCCGGAACGAGCGGATCCGTGTGGAACGTGGCGAGGTCGCGCGAATTGACTCCGGCGACAATCGTTTTTGCTGCTGCATCGCCGAGCGCTTCTGTTACGAGCTTGAGCTTGCGCAAGTCATCTGTTTCGCGAACTTCTACGAACGCTTGCATGTCAAAACTCTGGGCGCGCTTTGCCATTTTCACGAGCTGTTCGTCGTCCAAAATGCGTGCTATTAAAAGTACGGCGTCTGCGCCGCAGCGGTAAGCGATATCAATTTCGTCTTCGAATAAAAGAAAATCTTTGCGAAGTACGGCGCAGGCGTGCAAGCCTTTCTTGGCATGTTCTTCCATCGCGTCGGCTACTGCAATTAAATCGCGGAGCGAACCTTTGAAGTAGTTCATTTCGGTCAGCACCGAAATCGCCTGAGCGTGAGCTTCTGCATACGTTGTTGCAAGTCCGACTGGATTCAAGTCTGGAGCGATGTCGCCTTTCGATGGCGAAGCCCTCTTGACCTCTAGGATGGCACCGGGCGTTCCCAAAAATTCCACATGCCCACGACGGCGTGTGGCGGGAATCTCGATGCCGAAATTCAAACCAAGTCTTTCGATGTCTTCGCGGCGCTTCCGCACAATTTTTTGCAAAATATCTTCGCTCATAAATCCTCTTCGCCCAACTTTAGAAAAATTATTTCTTCTCGTAAATTTGATCGAATATTTCACCGTCTGCAAAATGCATTTTTTGAGCTTTCTCCCAACCGCCAAAATGATTAATGGTAATCAATTTTATATTCTGAT
>CAMZFJ010000199.1 GCA_947306025.1 uncultured Fibrobacter sp. | reverse complement strand
GCTTCGAGAGCTGCAAGGTGCTCGCGCATTTCATCAAGAGTAAATTCCATAATAACAGTAAAATCAGTCGCGCCTGCGGCGCTTTGAAGTTAAAATTCAATTATCAGCTAAAAGATAATAAATCAGCAAGAAGCTACAACAAATCATCCTTAACTTCAATCGCGCATTCAGATACCACATTCATGCTTCCTAGCAGAATCACCAAAGCTAATGACCCAAAAATAACTGCGAATACATTAAAAATCCACAATACAGCACTTAACAATAAAGGAATAGAAGGAATCATCGCCACCATAAGATATTTCATTTTGCTTATCGGACGTTTCCAAAGTCTGCGATAGAAAAGCACCAATGGCGCCCCAAACGATATCGGTAAAAAAGGACACAATACAATCGCTATAAAAAAATCAGGTCCAATATCAGATTGACTCGGATCTTCTAAACCCATAAATCTTATATAACAATACGCAAAAGCAATTGCAAAAACAATTGCAGGCAAAAGTAAAAGAATAGCCTCCACAATCATAATGCGAATAACTTTCTTCTTTTCAAAAACATATAAAGGCTTAGATTTTTGCATATTTTCCAAAATACAAAAATTAAGTTTCTCCATCCATCTAATTTGATTATATTACTTACAAAGGACTCGCCTAGACACATCTATGAAGAAGCTCATTTTATTTTTAATTTCGCTCGTAGCTTTTGCGGCCGCAGAAGAACAACCACTGCCATATCAAAATGGCGTAATCCAAAACAGAAGTGGTTTTTATTTTGATTTTACACTAGGTGGTGTTTTACGACACTTTGAGGCAGAACATCCGAACATCGTAAATAATGATTATCTCGGTTATACCGGAAAGGGCATGCACGCTTCAACGCGAGTTGGAGGTATTATCAAAGGTGTTGTCGCCATTTTCGGTGGTGGAGAACTAGAAATTACAAGCGGCAAAACCAGCGGTTGGGACAAGGACCGTCGAAAGAACAAGTCGTTTCTAGCCGGTATAGGTCCCGGTGTTACATACTTTCCCTTCTATGAATCTACTGGAGATATCCGCAATTTGTATATAGGTACTACAGCCAACATTCTTATCGGCGGTGGCGGCCGAATCGGGCTCCTCGGAGCCAATATCGAATTTGAAACAGGTTTTCTGTGGAATATTTCTGACCGCTATTATGCAGGTGTCGCCATAGGTGGAGATTTCTACGGATCGGGCGATATCAATTACGATAATGCGCAAGGCAGATCTATTTGGATAGCATTTAAATTTATTCGCAAATAAAAAAATGCCCGCGCAATTTATCACTGAAGCGGGCTATTTTGTTTTAGGAGATTCCCGCACCCTTCGACTGCGCTCAGGGCAGGCTCCGGCGGGAATGACAATTACTTCTTCGCAGATTTTTTCGCAGGCTTCTTTGCGTCGGAAGTTTTCTTCGCATCGCTCGGTTCGGCGGGCTCACCAACCTTCGCAGCGTTTCCACTTCCAGCCTTCGCGACATTCTCGTCTTTCACCTGGCCCGCGACTTTCGGAATCTTGAACAAAATCTTCACGATTTCGTCGATATGCTTGTGCGGGAAAATCTTGAGGCCTTTCTTTGCCGGTTCCGGGAGTTCAGCCACATCCTTCCTGTTGCCTTCGGGCAAGCGGAGCGTCTTCACGCCAGCAGCAAGTGCTGCAAGCGCCTTTTCGTTGAGGCCACCAATCGGGAGGCAGGCGCCCGTGAGGCTCACTTCACCCGTAAACGCGATATCCGGTGCAATCGGCTGTTTTGTAAACGCACTGAGCAAGCAAAGCGTGAGCGCGATACCTGCAGAGGGGCCATCCTTCGGCACAGCGCCTTCCGGCACGTGAATGTGGATGTCGGTCTTTTTCACAATCGCAGGGTCAATGCCAAAGCGCTGCAAGCGTTCACGGACAAGCGAAACAGCAATCTGTGCCGATTCCTTCATCACGTCGCCAAGCTTACCGGTTAAAATGAGTTGACCCTTGCCGCTCAAGAGCATGCATTCAATAGGCAAAATTTCGCCACCGACACTTGTCCAGGCAAGGCCAGTCACAACGCCCGGACGGCCCGGTTCCGGCAACTGGTTATCGAGGAAACGCGGAGCTCCAAGGTAATCGTGAAGCATTTTTTCCGTCATTTCCGGCTTGAATTTCTTGCCCATCACAATGTCTTTTGCGCGATGGCGCACCGCATTTTCAAGAGTGCGTTCAAGTTCGCGCACACCCGCTTCGCGGGTCCAGCCGCGCATCACAACGTTGATCATTTCGTCGCTAAAGCTAATCTGCTCATTAAGCTTTACGCCGGTACGTTCGCAAATACGCGGGAGCAAATACTGGCCTGCAATCTGCAACTTTTCATGCGGGTAGTAGCCCGGCAAGCGCACGATTTCCAGGCGGTCGCGCAAGGCTTCGGGGATTTCGCTTTCGCTATTTGCGGTCGCAATGAACAGCACACGGCTTAAGTCAAGCCCCACTTCCATAAAGTGGTCCGTAAAATCGTGATTCTGTTCGGGGTCCAAAACTTCGAGCATGGCGCTTGCGGGGTCGCCTCTAAAGTCACTTGCCATCTTGTCGATTTCGTCAAGCAAAATCACAGGATTCATGCATTTTGCACGGCGCAATGCATGAATGAATCGACCAGGCATTGCACCAATATAAGTGCGGCGGTGTCCGCGGATTTCGGCCTCGTCGCGCACGCCACCAAGCGTAATGCGGACAAAGTTACGCTGCATGGCAGCAGCAATCGATTCCACGAGCGTTGTTTTACCCACGCCCGGAGGACCAACAAGGCAAAGAATCGGAGCGCGGCGTTCCGTACCGGTAAGCTTCAGCACGGCAACGTATTCCATAATGCGTTCTTTAACTTTGTCCAAACCAAAATGCTTGGAATCAAGTTCCGCCTTTACCTTCTTCATGTTGAGGACGGTATCGGTGTAAACGCCATAAGGCAGCGCCAAGAACCAGTCCACATAATTGCGGCTCACTGCATATTCCGGCGATGTCGGCTGCATCATGCGCATGCGGCTGATTTCGTCTTCGAGCTTTTCTTCAATCGCCTGGCTAAACTTCTTGGCCTTGATTTTCTTGAGCAGCTGATCCGGTTCCGAAGAGCCTCCGTTTTCGCCATCCAGTTCATCTTGCAGCTGGCGGATTTGCTCAGAGATAAACCATTCCTTTTGCTGTTGCGCCATCTTCTGGCGAACATTCTGCTGCACGCGAATCAAAACATTCTCGTTCTCTTGCGCCACCTGCATCAGGCTAATCAAGCGTTCCGCAAGCGCATCGATCGTTTCCATTTCCAAAAGCGCCTGCTTCTCGGAAAGCGAAATCGAGAGGAACGGGATCATCCCGTAAAAGGCATTGATGTGGCTATCCATCGTAAAGAGCGCTTCGACCATGCCTTCCGCGATGTTCCTGTGCATCGCGTAATCGCGGAACATGTTCAGCACATCTTCAAACTTTTCGCACTTGTCTTCGGCCTTAATAAAATGTTCCCTTGCAGAAACAGTCACCTGCAAGAATCCGTCGCGCAAAATAATCGAGCGGAGATCCACCACGGAATCCCCTTCCAAGACAACCTTCACGCAGCCGTTCGGGAACGGAGTCACATTCGCCACGCGCGCAATCACGCCCACCGTGTAAAGGTCGAGCATCGGATTGTCGAGGGATTCCTGTTCCACGTTTTTCTGCGCAACCAAGATAATTTCATTGTTATGGTTCTCAGCAAATTCCAAGGCGCGAAGAGACATCTCGCGACCTACCAAAATGCGTCTCGTCGTCAGCGGAAAAACAACAGCATCCCTCAGCGGGAGCAACGGATACGTTTTATTAAAGTCAAAAGCCATATTATAAAATTAGTAAACCTCGCAAAATTGCGAGGTAATGAAGTTGTCTAGGCTACGCTAGTCTTTGATTTCTTAGCCCCGCCACCCGAGGTAGGCTTGGAATAAAGACTTTCCTTCACCATCTCGACCGTCACGGTAAACGTTTTTTCGCCAGAACCCGGCATCTTGAACATCGCCTGCTGCAACACGCGCTCCATCACGGATCTGAGGCCGCGGGCGCCCGTCTTGCGGGTCATCGTTTCGAGGACAATTTCCTTGAGGGCATCGTCTTCGAATTCAAGCTTGATGTTGTCCATAGCGAACAAGCTCTTGTACTGCTTTACAAGTGCGTTCTTCGGCTGCGTCAAGATGTTCATCAAGGCCGTTTCGTCAAGCTCTTCGAGCGCAACGGCAATCGGCAAACGGCCGACAATTTCCGGGATAAGACCGAACTTGATCAAGTCTTCCGGTTCGAGCTGCTTGAAGAGTTCGCTCAAGCTGTTTTCGCTAGCCGTATGGATTTCGGCACCGAAGCCCATGCCACCCTGGTTCACGCGCTGCGAGATAATCTTGTCGAGCGTTTCGAAGGCGCCACCGCAAATGAACAAGATGTTTCTCGTGTTCACCTGCACAAGGGGTTGTTCCGGATGCTTGCGGCCACCCTTCGGCGGAACCGAGGCAACCGTACCTTCGAGGAGCTTCAAAAGTCCCTGCTGAACGCCTTCACCGCTCACGTCGCGGGTAATGGAAGGGTTCGCCGTCTTGCGTGCAATCTTGTCAATTTCATCGATAAAGATAATGCCGCGTTCGGCCTTTGCCACATCGTAATCGGCAGCCTGCAACAGGCGCACGATGATGCTATCGACGTCTTCGCCCACGTAACCGGCTTCAGTCAAAACTGTAGCATCGGCAATGGTAAACGGCACGTCCAGGAAACGTGCCATCGTTTGCGCCAAAAGCGTCTTTCCCGAACCAGTCGGGCCAACCAGGAGCAAGTTCGACTTCTCGACATCGACATCGTCCTTGGACTTGTGAGTTTGCTTGTAGCGAAGACGCTTGT
>CAMZFJ010000198.1 GCA_947306025.1 uncultured Fibrobacter sp. | reverse complement strand
ATCGCCGATGGCGAACATTCTGTAATTCTTGATCAGGTGACCAACGGCGTTGCTGTCCGTATGGCCGTTCTCTTCCTTTTGGCTGGAGGTCGCAACAATGAAAATGCGTAAGCCTTGTAAAGGTCGTCTCTCGAATGTTGTTCTGAAAAATGCAAAGTTCTGGAACGGCAAGACTTTTGAACTGCGCAATGAAGTTCGCTTGGACGTTTGCGATGGTGCCGAAACGAGTGAATTTGACTGTAACGGCGCTCTTGTAATGCAGGCCCTCTTTGGGCTTGGCCTTGATTTTATGGAACCGCTTCGCGATGACGTTTATACGTTTGTCGATGGCTTTGATGCTATGCGCAAGGGCGGTTTTTACGGTGGCCTTTACGAAAGTGCCGCAAACCCGATTGACGATGCAGACAAGTTTACCGCCATGGTAAACCGCTTCAAGTCCGAAGAACGCGGCGAAAGCGCTTTTGATATCAAGTTCCTTGGTGCATACAGCAAGGGCTTTGGTACAGATAGTTTGGCTGAAATGGTTGAACTTGCCGAAGCTGGTGTCGCTGGTTTTGGCGATGGCAATGGCGTCATTCCGCATTCTCGATTCCTCCGCTTGGCGATGGAATACGGCAAGATGACGGGCAAGCGTTTCTTCTTCCAGCCGATGGACAAGACGCTCCGCCATAGCGGTTGCGTTCACGAAGGCGCATATTCCGACATGCTCGGCATGAAGGGCATTCCTCGTATTGCAGAAACGATTGCTGCATACACGGTGCTTGAGGCTGCACGATTCTTGCAGGTGCCGGTACACTTCAAACAAGTGACCTGCGGCGAAACATTGGAACTTATTCGCAATGCCCGCAAGAACGGCATTGATGTTACATGCGACGTGGGCCTTTACCACTTGCTGTTGGACGATTCCTGCCTCGAAACGCTGGACTCGGCTTATCACATCTTGCCGCCGATCCGCTCGGCCGCGGACCGCGATGCCTTGTGGCAGGGAATTGCCGATGGAACCGTCAATGCCATTAGCATGAACCACACGCCGGTGCTTCGTCAAGATACTGTCGTGAACTTCGAAGATTCCGTGCCGGGCGCTCTTTCCTTGGAGGTTGCACTCCCTGCAATTTGGAATAAACTTGTGGCTAAGGTGGGCGAGGCTCGCGCTATCGAACTTCTCTCGACTGCACCAGCCCGTTTGGCCTGTTCCGAGCCTGCTGCAAACAACGTTGTCGTGTTTGCGCCGGATAGACCGCACATGGTCGTCGAAAGTGATTTTGCCGGTCATGTTTGCAATTCCCCGCTCGTGGGCAAGGAACTTCCGTCGTCCATACTCGGCTCTTTCATCAACGGTGTCTGGACGGAATTGTAATAAGTGAGGATCGATGAATAGCGTTCTTCATGAAGTTTGGAAAGTTTTCCAGTTCTATATACTTCCGGTTCTTCCGTTTGTAGCGCTTGTGCTGATTGAAATTCAGCTCATGTACAACCGTCGCGAAAATGAAGTGATGTTTGGTACAGATTCGTTCGACGAGAAGATCAAGGCGTTCGAGTTTACGCCTAAGGAAGTGCGTACACTGGAAAAGCTGGTGCGCTCGTCCAAGTTCGAGAACAAGGATGCCGTGCTGAATTCTTCTGGACTTTTTGAAGCCGCTGTCTCGGAGTTTTACCGTATCCGTAATGTGTTTTCAGTCCGCGATGAAACGCTTGAAGCGATTGCTGGCTTAAGGCGCAAAATGGATTTTACGGGTTCCAATCCACTGACGATGGTTTGCTCGACAAGGCAGTTCAATGTGAACGACCGTGTGGACTTGGAAGTTGATAGCGGGCAGCTCTTTAAACGCGCAAAGATTTACGCTCGTTCGGAAAAAATTTGGAGTATAAAAATGGACTGCAATCCGGGGCTTGTGAAATCGCTGTTGGGAACGCGCGTCCTCATCCGTTGGACTCGCGCGAACGACGCCGTTTATTCGATCGTGCTTCCGGTGCAGGCGGTCTCTTCCGATGTTATAGTCTTGAACCACAGTGACAAGCTCGACAAGGAACAACTGCGTAAGTGGCTTCGTGAAGTTGTCGATTTTCCGGTTGTGGCAACGTTCCCCAATGGCGAAAAACATTCGGGTGTGCTCTATGACTTGTCGGCTGGCGGTATTTTGCTCGGACTTGCCGAAGACTGTAAGCCGAACCAGCTGTTTTCGATTTCGTTTGAGCTTCCGACGTTTGGTGTACAGAATGTGGATGTTAAGGTTTTGAACAATCTTGGTCACCGAAATCCCGAATTTCCACTATATAACTCTATTTCTGCAGTGTTTACTGGATCGTATGCTTGGACCCAGGAACGCGTCTTACAGTACATTTTTGAGGTCACTCGTAAAACAAAAACGAAAAAAAAGGCTCCAAATGACGTTCCAACTTAGATTTATATGATTTAGAGTTCATTTTTCTCTTGACATTCGCTGTTTATGAAAGTAAAATTTACATAGTATTGTTTCCTATCGGAGTTTATTTTGGCTTTAGGGTTGATTGCTAGAATTCGTGGAGAGCGCGAAACTGTTGGCATAGATGTTGGCCACTACAGCATCAAGTACGTTAAGGTCTATCATGATGCTAACGGTAAAAGAATTGTGCGCGAAGTGGATTTGGAACCTGTACCTGCAGGCTCCATCATCAATGGTCTTATCCAAAGACGCGAGTCCGACGATTTGGCGCCGGATGACGGAGGGAAGAAAGAAAAGGATGGCTTCGACAAGTTGGGCGAGGCTTTCTCGAAGCTCATGCTTCGCCACCCGATTGATGAAAATGTGGATGTTGTGGCTTCGGTGAACTGCGGTGCCGATGAAGGTGGTGTGCTTGTCGACCGCCTCTCGATCAAGGTCCCCAAGAACGGAAACGAAGAAGCGATTATTGTTCAGACTGCTCAGTCCCGTCCGCCGTTCGATGACCAGGACAACGTTCTGGACTACGAGGTTGTCTCTCGTGAATGGGAAGAAGTCAAGGTGAACGTGGTTGCTGCAAAGAGCGCCATGCTCGATTCTTGGGTTCAATTCTTTACACGCAAGGGCATTAAGCTTTCAGCCTTGGATGTCGATATTTTTGGCTTGATGAATGCATTTGTTATGACTGCATCTGAAGAAGACCGCAAGAAGACGACGGCTATCTTCAATATCGGCGATAACAAGATGAGTGTGGGCTTTATCCAAGACGGAACCTTCCATTCTGTTCGATCCATGAATGGCGGTGCGTTGAATGTTATTGTTAACAAACTATCTTCGAACCTTGACATTTCTGCCGAGAAATGCCATGAAATTTTCGAGAAGAACGACTTGAAGGTTGTGGATAACGTAGCAATCTCTGTTCTTGAAGATGCAATGAATGTTGCATTCGATGAATTGATGTCGCAAATTACATTTGGTATCCGCTACCATTCTTCTGCAGAAGATTCCCGCCCGCTCGAAAGAATCTTGATTGGCGGTGGTGGTGCTACTGTTCCTGGCCTCATGGAATACATTGCTGAAAAGACCGGAATTGAGACGGGTACTGTAAACCCATTCAGTTCTGTTGAATGTGATTCTAGCGTGGTCGATAAGGAAGGTATGTCCGTTGCCTTGTCTAACATTTATGCCCCGGCTTTGGGACTTGCAATGAGGAAGTTCTAATGGCTAAGAAAAAAATTAAAAGTGCCAATAAGGCGCTTGCAATTACGATCAACCTTTTGCCGGGCGATAACCGCAAAAAGCAAAAGGACTTGACTTGGCTTACCGACCGTCGTATCGTGTGGCCTACAATCTTTTTTATTCTTGCTATTTTTGCGTCTGTGTTCGTTTATGCTTACACGTTGCAGGAAATTGCAAGTACTGAATCTGAGCTCCAGGCTGTTCGTGCCTCGGTTGAACGTGAACGCCCGTTGCTCAAGAAAATTAGCGAACTCGAAAAGCACCAGTCCATTATCAATACAAAGATCAATGCGCTCAAGTCTATCCAGATTAGCAAAAAACGCTGGGTAGTGCTGTTCGAAAACATTTCTTCTGTATTGCCCCCGAACATGTGGCTTTTGAGCTTGTCGCAGGTGGGCGAATTTAACCTCGAAATGAGGGGCACGACGTTTGACTTTTCCGAAGTGGCGGAATATATGGTCAAGCTCGAAAAGCAGATTAGCGTACAGAAAGTCTCGCTTGTGTCCATCTCGACTACCAAGGTAGACGGCGACGAGGCCTACAGCTTTACACTCAAGGTTGAACTCAAGCGCGATCTTGGAGAGGAGGGTTGATATGGGCAACCTTAATATTGATTTTAAAGACAAAAAGAACGTATACTGCATTGCGATGATTGTTGCCATCCTGCTTATGGGATATTCAGTGTATGCGTATGTGTGGGATCCGTTCCAGATTGAATATGAAAATCTTGATGGCCAGTTGAAGTCCGCTAAGAGTGAACTTGCTAAGATTGAGTCCAAGAAGCATCGTGTGGCTGAACTCGAAATGCAATTGGCTCAGGCCGAAAAGGATTTCCAGAAATTGAAGGAAATGTTCCCGGAAGAAGAAAAAGTTCCGCTGCGTTTGCAGGACCTTTATTCTGTGTTGCGCAGTTCCGGCGTGCAGATCCAGAAGTTTAACCCGGAAGGTCGTTCCGAAAGAGAACACTATGTTGAAAACCGCTATTCCATTGCGGTCAATTCCGGTTACCACATGCTCGGTTACTTGTTTGCGGAAATTGCAAACTTCAACTATCCGACCGCAATTACGAACTTGAAGCTTTCTCGCTATTCTGGCATTGCTGCCGAAGTGCAGAAGGCTGAATCTCACGGTTGGACTCCGATTACCATGTCGGTGAACTTCAACTTGACCACATATACATCCAAGAAGGTTGGCAAATAATGAAATGCAAGTTCCTTCTTATGCTATTATC
>CAMZFJ010000197.1 GCA_947306025.1 uncultured Fibrobacter sp. | reverse complement strand
CATTGAGGTATGAGGTCGGCACTTCGTGCCTTTGAGGTGTGAGGGGTCAGGTTTCAGGGGGCGCAGGGGTAGGTCCTTTATCGTGGCTGAGAGCATTGAGCCCACTTCGCGATGAGCTTTGTGTTTTTAGAATCGGGCCCTTGGCTCTAAACTATAACTCTCTACTCATCGCTCATTGCTGATGGCTCACGGCTCATTGCCCAAAGCCTTGCTTGCAAGGCGACCTCAAACCTATCTAGGAAGCGTGAGGATGTCGATGCCGTCCTTGGTCTTCACGACAGTGTGTTCCCACTGGGCGCTGAGGGAGCCGTCACGGGTCACTGCGGTCCAACCGTCAGCGAGAGTCTTCGTTCCCGGGCGACCGACGTTGAGCATCGGTTCGACAGTGAACACGTTACCGACTTCGATGAACGGGCAACGTTCGTAGTTGCGGAAGTGGTAGACGGTCGGTTCTTCGTGGAAGCCGCGACCGATGCCGTGACCGCAGTAGTCTTCGACAACGCTAAAGCCGTGTTCGTCGGCGATGTCCTGGATGGCGCAGCCGATGTCATTCCAGTGGGCGCCTTTTTCGCCAGCGGCGCGGATGCCTTCTTCCATGCAGAACTTGGCGGTGTCGACGAGTTCGCGGGCAATGTCAGAGACCTTGCCGACGCAGAACATAGCGGACGTGTCGCCGTGGTAGCCGGAGAGGATTGTCGTGATATCGATGTTCACGATGTCGCCATCCTTGAGGATGGTGTTCGCGTTCGGGATGCCGTGGCAAACAACTTCGTTGAGGCTGATGCAGGCGTAACGCGGATAACCGTGGTAGCCCATGCAAGCGGAGATGCCTTTGTGGTTGCGGGTGTAATCGCCGATGAATTCGTCGATTTCAAGCGTGGAAACGCCGGGCTTGCACATTTCTCCCGCGCGGATCAGCGTTTCGGCGGCGAGAGCGCCTGCGTCGCGGATCAATTCAATTTCTTTTGCGGATTTTACTTTGATCTTAGCCATTGTTAGGTATTAGGTAATAGGGGTTAGGTTTTAGGTAGTTAAACATCAGGAGGTAAATGTTGGATGAATGCGTTGAGCATTTTCTTTATTTCTATAACCTCGATGTTGTATTTATTAAAAACATCTTCATTAATGTATTGCAGGTCTTTGGCTAGTAATAATTGATATTCGGCTTCGAATGCGGATCCTAGAGATATTTGGAGAAATCTTGCTAGTTCTGTATTTGTTTTTCTTCCACATCCTTCAGCTATGTTTGTAGGAATTGATGCTGCAGAACGTCTAAGTTGAGACGTTAGAACGAATAACTCCTCTTTTGGAAAAAAATTCCTTGTCATTTCATACACATTAAGTGTGAATGAATGACTTCTTTTCCAAATTTCAAGAGAATGATATTCTCGCATTTTCCTAAAACCTATAACCTAAAACCTGTAACCTATTTACTTCTTCCATGCGTATCTATCAAGCAGATACGCAAGTAGCATTTGGTCGTCGGTTGTGCCGTTCGCAAGGTCCTTCACGAGTGGGAGCATGCGGCTGATGCGTTCGGTTGCTTTTTGGCCGCCGAAGTGCTTGCGGACTTCTTCGAGGCGGACTCGGGTACGTTCGCTCACCTTCTTCGCGATTTCATCGTTCGTGAGCGGGTCCATCTTGATGAAGTTGATGCCGAAGTCGACTGCGGTCTGGCGCAAATCGATTTCTTCGACCGGCGTGATGAGTGAAATGCAGAGACCGCTACGGCCTGCTCTTGCGGTACGTCCGCTGCGGTGCACGTACACTTCGTGGTCGGCGGGGTGGTCATAGACAAGAACATGAGTCACGTGGTCCACGTCAATACCGCGGGCAGCTACGTCTGTGCAGATGAGAATCTTGAGCTTCTTGTCGCGGAAAGCGTTGAGCGTCTTTTCGCGGAGGTTCTGTGCCACATCGCCGCTGAGTGCGCCGACTTCAAAGCCATAACCAGAAAGCACTTGTTCCAAGTAGCTCACGTCGCGCTTGTAGTTGCAGAAAATCATGCAACTTTCAGGATTGTAATATTCCAGAACCTTGATGGTCATGGAATCCTTTTCCATCACGTCGCAAGTGTAATAGCGGTGTTCGAGATTGTTGGCGATAACCTTGTCGTAGCTGAGCGAAAGGAAATCGGCACCCGGGCGCTGGAATTCGCGGGCAAGGCTTTTCACTGTCTGCGGAATCGTGGCGCTGTACATCGTGCAAGAGATTGCTTTTGGCAAGTACTTGCGGATCTTCTGCATGTCGGGGTAGAAACCCATCGAGAGCATTTCGTCGGCTTCGTCAAGCACGAGGTCGCGGATAGAAAGCAAGTCCACATTGCCGCGCTGGATGTGGTCCATCAAGCGGCCCGGAGTGGCGACGATAACGTGTACGCCGGAGCGGAGCGCCTTGATTTGCGGTTCGTAATTCACACCGCCAAAAATAGCGACGGACTTGATGCCTGTGCCCTTCGAGAGTTTTTCGAATTCTTCTTGCACCTGGATGCAGAGTTCTCGTGTTGGAACGAGGATGAGAGCCTGCGGATACGGATGGTCACGGACGATGACCTGTAAAAGCGGGAGTGCATATGCGCCTGTCTTGCCCGAACCGGTTTTGGATTGCACCAACATATCGCGGGCGGCGAGCATGTAAGGGATGGACTTGCGCTGGACGGGCATGAGTTCGGTCCAACCGTGTTCCCGGAGAATCGCCTTCTGTTCTTCGGGAAGCATGTCAAAGGTATAGTCGGGGAGCTTATTCTTGGGCTCGATAATTTTGACGGGTGTTAAAAACGGATTAACTCTTTCTTTCGTTTCTTCTTTAATGTCTTCACTCATAGTGTGCATAAAGATAGAAAAAGGTTTTAGGTAACAGGTAACAGGTATTAGGAAAAGTATCACGAGCTTTGCTCGTCTTTAAATGGCGGCGAAGCCGGATTATTCCTCTTTTGTTTCCTAACCCCTAATGCCTAACACCTGAAACCTATAACGTCCAGTGGTATTCCAACCCGAGGCTTACAAAGCAGTCGATGGTGGATTTGCCGATTGTCGTGGCGGCGGCGCCTGCATCAGGAGAGGGGGCTTCATAGAGGTCACGACCGCGGCTCGAAATTCCCATGCGGAGATCAACACCGTAATGCTTTTTGAAAACGAATTGGCCGCCAATGCCTACGAGGGCGCCTTTATAAAGGTCTTCGAATTTAATGCGGTACTTGTAAGCTCTTGATGGTTCTTTGACTCCTTTTTTGAGCTCGATATCTTCGACATAGAAGGAGTATTGGAACCCGAGGAAAAATAGCGGTGTAATATCAAGCCATGGAGTGATGGGATATGTCATGGATAAAAGCACGTTGAGCCCGATGTCGTGCTGCCCGAAATCCCAATGATCGAGTTCTTTGTAGACCGTATCGGAATGGTCGATTTTCATGTTGCGATTGGAATAGCGGTACATGAATTCGATGCCGATAAAACCATGCCAGGTGAGGCCTGCATAAAGGCTGAGGAACGGGTCCGCATCGTCGATAAAATTCCAGAGGCTTACGGAATCTTTTGTGGCGCGGTAGTTGCGTACTCGGCTTTTGGTATGGCTGCTCGTCCAGTTATCGGGAGTGAGCGGGAAATGGGCTTGTGAAAAACCAACACCGACACCAGCCCAAATTTTTAAGTTCGGAACTTCCTTGTAAAGGTCATCGGGTTCGGTTTGCATTTTGAGGCGTTCTTCTTTGGTGAGGCGGCGCTTGGTGCGCTTGTCAAAGAATGTGGCGGCAATGTCATCACCGAGGGCTATTTTATCGCTGTTCGCTTTGACGATGCCAGCCGCTTTTGGCTCTTGTGCGGTCTCGTCAAAAACGGCCACTTGAATAAACTTTCCTTGAGAGGCGAGGAAAAGAACGATATTGTCTTCGAGAACTTGAATCTTTGCGGCCATGCCGGGGTGTCTTGCGCGCAAGTAACTTGATGGCAACCCTTTTTCTAAGTTGTTCGAAAGCCAGGTGCCATAGCGCGTGGCGATGGTGTCGCGTTCCCATTCCCCAAATTCGCGGCATTTGGGTTCTCCGATTCCGGTATTGTTACGGCGGAGCGATAGGCAAAACTCGTTAGTGCTAATGGGCGAATTGCCATCGAGTGACCAAATTAAGATAGTTGCGTCTTTCCACAGCGTGAATCGCGAATCGAAGAAAACTTCGGATGCGCTTGCAAAGGCCACAAGGAATAGAAGTATGGCGAGGAGCTTTTTCATTTAACCACTCCTTCGTAGATATTCTTGCGGATTTTTTGGACGGCAATCTGGATGAGGTTCGTCAAGTTTGCGAGCTTGTAGGTTGTGATGGGCTGTTGGATTTCGTCAACTGCGCTAAAGAGCGGGCGCTGCTTCAAGTTATCCCAAAGCGTGTACGAGAAAATAGCACTTACGTTATCGGGCTTGCGGATGCTGCCGCTCTCGTTGTGGATGAGTGCGTAGTCAAAGAAGTTTTCGCGCTTCAAGTCCGTGCCGATAATGAATTCGTGCAGAATCAAGACAACTGGCGGAACATTGCCGGCTGTGTCCTTGATGGCGACCCCTTGTTCTGGAATGTGCCCCTTAATAAAGATGCGCTCGTCAAGCTTTAGGCTTTCTTCGGGGAACTTGGTGTTTGCCGAATCCGGAATAACAATGAGGTTCCCGTATGCCTTGCGCAACTCTGTTTCGAATGTGTTGCGGCAGTGGATTGTTCCTTTAATTTGAATGCTATCCGTGCCGATTTCGAGGCGCTTGGCAAACCAGTTTGAACGAGTAATGACAAATGCGTTCTCGATGCCTGTAACAGCAATATCGCCATAAGGTGCCTTATGGTACGCGGGATGGCTTGCGGTCCAATGATAAGAATCTGCACACCCGGTGAGCATGCAGATTGCAAATCCAATGG
>CAMZFJ010000196.1 GCA_947306025.1 uncultured Fibrobacter sp. | reverse complement strand
TTTATCGAATACGCCCGCGCTATGAAGGCCGTTGACCCGAGCATCATCTTGCACGGCCCGCTTTTCAGCACGCACAAAATGTTACAGAAAGGCGCAGGCCTCAATGATGGCAAATACTGGATGGCCGAATTCTTGCGCATTGTCGGCGAAGCAGAAAAGACCGATGGCAAACGATACCTCGATGTCGTTGACTTGCACACTTATCCGTACTGGGCACCCGAAAACTTGAACGCCAAAGACATGCTCAAAGCAAGCCTTGAAGTCGCACAAAACGCAGACACGCTCAACGCCTGGATGAACAAGTACCTCGAAGGCAAGCGCCGCGTATTCCTCTCGGAATTTAGCACGTCCGTGCAAGGGACGCAAGTTTGGATGGATTATCCGCAAGCGGCCGGCATGGCAAACATCTTTGCACAATATGCAATCCGCTTTGGAGACCGTTTCCAAGCGCTCCCGTGGGACGCATTCGGCGATATTTTTGAAGGCCCGGACCACACGTGGGGCGTCATCAGCTTGTCAGCACTTGTCAAAAATGGATCTTGGAACCGTTGGGCAAGCCTTGAACCCACCGCAGAATACTTCGGCGTCTACATGGCATTCAAGCGATTCCTCGAAAGCGGCTACGCCGTGGTTCCCGTTAAAAGCACCACCGCAGACGTTGTTCCGTACGCTATTTGCAAAGGCTCAAGCTGCAACACACTTCTCATCAACTTGACCGACAACAAGCAAATCGTACAAATCGACCGCAAAAGCGACAAGAAAAAATCTAACGCATCACGCATCGAAGTCGATGTCTTTGGAGCCGATCAATTCAAGTGGATTGGCGACCAGAGAAACGCTTACCCGTATCCGAAAATGGGTCCGAGCGGTCGCCGCCTCGAAGGCAAAAACACGGACATCGAAGTCCCGCCATTCGGAACTGTTGTCGTCCGCATGAACCCGCCTGCACAGGCAAACAATGCACCAGAAGCTCTCGCCATCGCACTCGAAAAGAAGGTGATGACCGCAGGTGATACGCTTGATCTCTTTATGACCGCCGTGCAAGATGGTGGCGAACTCGCTAGCGCCGACATTCAAATCGACAAGTGGGAAAAGAAAAACCTCACAGTTCACGCAACTCCAGACGATGGCAAATGGAATTCTTCTATCGAAAGCTTCCACGTTCAAGTTCCCGTCACAGACAAAGTCGTTAAGGGCGCACAAGAACTCAAAATCACGCTTACCGGCAAGAACAAAAAGAAGACAACCTTTAAAGTTCCGTTCCGCATTCGTGGCGCTTACCGCACCACAAGCGTCATGCAGAACTTCGACAACGGTTTAGACAACGTATCGTGGTTCCCGGTCGTGAACGGCGACAACGCTACTTCGATGGATGCAAAAATCATCAACGGCAACCCGCCTCTCGGTGGCTACATCCGCCACGACTTTATCGTCGAGCAGCCACCTGAGCTTGGCTGGCCGAACTATTCTGGCGCTTATTACGCGGTTCCCGAAGAAGTCAAAAAATCCGTCGGTATCGTTTTCGATTACGCCACAACGCACAACAATCCCAAAGGTTACCACGAATTGCAAATCATGTCGAGCCAAGTCGAAGACTACGACGAATTCATGATCCGCCTCAAGAACACGCACGGCAACTGGGTCCGCGATACGCTCATCTGGGAGAACATGAAGCAGGAAGGCTGGGGCAAAACAATCCCGCAACTCGACCCGACAAAAATCAAGAACTTCGCATTCCGCGCCCGCCACAGTGGCAAGGGCTACATCAGCATCGACAACATCTACTTGCTCGGCGAAGACGGCAAGGAAGTCCCGATGCCCCGCGGCCTGAGAAGATTGAGATAACGAAAAAGCCGCCCCACCGGGCGGCATTTTTTTCACATTCTCACCCCAGCACTTGTGCTGGGGCGGCATTTTTTTTCTTTATGGATAATCGGCAAAGCCGATCTTGACTTAATTAAGCAAGTTCGTTCACATGCTGGAGCACAAGCTTTTGTGCCACGCCATTGTACAAGACAGCATCGTAATTTTCGCCATTCTTACCCACGCGCGATTCCGTCACAATGCCATTCTGCGAACCCGTTTCCGTCGGCACAAAGAAAATCTTTCCGAGCGCATTCTTCTTTTCTTCAAGATAGTTCTGCGAAACAAACCAGTCACGAATCGTCTTGAAATAAATCTTTTCGACATTAGAATCCTGCGGGAGCAAATCGTTCAAGCGCCTTGCAATTTCGCTTACCGGCACCGGAGCTTCATCCGTCGGGTAATTCTTAATTTGTTCTTCGGTCACATGGAATTTTTCTTTACCGCTACGGAATGTTTCGCCATGTTCGACGCGTTCCTTGCGCTTGGCCAAGCGTTCATTCGCCTGCGCCACACATTGGCCAAGATGATCCAAAATAAACTTCTGTGCATCCACATTGCACTTCGTGTATATGGAATGGTGTCCACGGATATCCGCTTCGACACGGGCAAAGCCAAGTTCCTCGCCATGAGGAGTCGGCAAGTTCAAATCCTTGCCCTTATCGTTTTCCTGTTTCAAGAGAATGCCTTCTTTCGAAAGCACTTCGGCAACATCCGCATACACAAGCGGCATCATTCCGCTTTCTTGCGGAATCAAAAAGTTCAAACGGCGAACAACGCCCGAAAGAGAAACAGGCTCATCCGAAATTTCAAACTTGGACAACATTTCAGGAGTAAAGACAAGTTCTTTATCAGCAACATCACGAACCACGCGCGGCTTTAACACATTCAGCGGCTTCGGAGCCTTAGCCTTTTCCTGACGTTCCATCACCGGCATCACTTTTTGCTTTAAATAATCGGCTACATAAGTCAAGCACTTGCTAATACGTTCCTGTCGGCAAGCGTCGCCTTCTGGCAAGTCTTCCTCAGTCAGAGGATTCACCCCGCAAGAAAGCTTTCTCAGATACATTTCAGCTCTTTCAAGAATTTTAATTTCGGCTGGCATTATTCAATCCCTTTTTAATCTTTTTACAGGCAAAGAACAATATAACATCTTTTGCATACAAAAAAAGCCGGCACAGTAAAAACTGCACCAGCTTTACACCATATTACACCAATTTTTTTATATACTAGCCGTAAACAAAGCCAAGAACAATGGCTATTAAAGAAAAGATCACGACTTGCCTTAATACGATGATATCTTCTTTCTGCATAGTAATACCCTTCTGTTTTTTCTGAATCTTAAGATAGAATTTTAAAAACAGAACCGCGCAGATGTAAGAAAAACATCATTTTATAGTTTTTTACATAGTGATATAAATCATACAAGCACTCAAATAAACCGTATTAAATCTCTTTTTCCCTCTTTGCAAGAAACGCCAAAAGCACAAAACTGCCGATAACAACGCCAATCAGCGGGAAATCAGAAAGCTGACGCAACCCAAGCCTCAAAAGGCGAACCAGTTGCGAACTCGCAAACGCATAGCCAACGCTGCAAAGCACCACAAACAACGCAAAGCGAACGACAAACGGTAAGCTTTTTGTAATTCGTTTGAAATAATCGTTTATATAGGAACCATAAAGAATAAGCAGCGTCGCCACCAACCCCACAGAAATCGAAGTCAGGTGGACTCTTAGAAAGCTTGCAAATTGATGAATATAAGACATCATTATAAGACCTCCAACAACTCGTCTAGTTGAGACTCCACTTGCGAACGGCCACCATCATTCGTGATGGTGCGAATACGCTTGCCAGGGAACAGTTCCGGAGCGCAGGCGCCACGCTGATTTTCAATGCGTCGTGCAGCATCACTTTCGCTAAGTCCCCGAGCGACAAGGCGTTGCAAGCGAACACGTTCAGGAGCATCGACAATCCAGATTTCATCGAGCATTTCGACAAGCGATGGAGCGCGCGAAAAAAGCGCAGCCTCTACGAATCTTGCGCATTTCACACCAGCATTTGCCGCGCATTTAGCATCAGCCGAATTCGCCAAACCCGCCGCATTAGCATCAAAAAAATTCGCCACTGCGCGAGTCAAGTACGGATAAACTATCTGTTCCAATTTTTCGCGAGCAGAAGCATCCGCAAAAATGCGGTCGGCAATCAAAGCGCTATTCACGCCCGTCGGCGTCAAGCAGCCTTCGCCAAAAAACGCAGCCATTTCCGCGCGAAGTTCAGTACAATCCCTGTAAAGTTCGTGAACCATGCGGTCGGCATCAAGCACTTGGAAATTACGTTCACGCAGCAGTTCGCCCACAAAGGACTTGCCCGCGCCAATAGAACCCGTAATTCCAATCTTTAGCATAACGCCCCTAAGTTAACGGCCTAGCGAAATCAAGCAAAGCCCAATCACTACGCCCAACATCGCAAAAAATTTCGTCTTGCTCTTGCGTTCCTTGAATATAAGAATTCCCGCCAAGAAACTGATGAACACACTCGAACGACGAAGCACCGTAATAATCGAAATCAACGCATTCGAATCGCTCACTGCCAAAAAATAGCAACGATCGGCAATAATCAAAAGCGCAGCCACCGCCAAGAAAGACCAACGGAACTGGAACGGAGTCGTTTTTTTGCGCGTCGGGTACCAAGTAAACATCGTCGTCAAAAATTGCACCACGCACATGTATATGCTAAACCAGACCTGCACCGTCAAAGGTTCAAAATTCATCCGCTGCAAAATCAGTTTATCATAAACGCCGCTGCACGCTGCAAGAATCGTCCCGATGAGCATCGCCACCACCCAGCCATTGCTAAAGAAGTGCCCCATCTCTTTTCGACCTGCAAGGCTCAGTCCAATGTACGAGCAAACACAAACCGCAATACCCGCCCATTGCATCACTTGCGGGCGTTCCCCCAAGAATCCCACTGCGATCATGATTGTAAACAAAGGAGCAAGCGCACGAATCGTCGTCGAAATGCTGAGCG
>CAMZFJ010000195.1 GCA_947306025.1 uncultured Fibrobacter sp. | reverse complement strand
GTCTGCGCGGTCGTCGTCGTTTCCATAACGCGGGAAGTCGCCTTCGATCTGGAAGTCCTGAGCAAGGCCGGTAGCCGGGTCGCGAATGACCTTGACCTTGGCGTACTTGATTGCAGAAAGGCTATCGACAACGTGGCTGAAGCCTGCGATACCCGTAGCAAACGTGCGACGGACATTGGTATCGATGAGAGCCATTTCGGCAGCTTCGTAGTAGTACTTGTCGTGCATGTAGTGGATCAAGTTGAGCGTATTCACGTACAAGTGAGCGATCCAGTCCATGTAGAGTTCAAACTTGTGGACGACTTCATCGTAGTCAAGGTATTCGCTAGAAATAGGCGGATATTCCGGGCCGACCTGTTCACCCTTCACGAGGCATTCGTCCTTACCACCGTTGATGGCGTAGAGGAGAGTCTTGGCGAGGTTTGCGCGAGCGCCGAAGAACTGCATTTCCTTACCGGTCTGGGTTGCAGAAACGCAGCAGCAAATGCTGTAGTCGTCGCCCCAAATCGGACGCATCGTGTCATCGTTTTCGTACTGGATGGCGCTGGTCTTCACGGAAATTTCAGCAGCGAATCTCTTGAAGCTTGCCGGGAGGCGCGGGCTGTAGAGAATCGTGAGGTTCGGTTCCGGAGACGGGCCCATGTTCACGAGCGTGTGCAAGAAACGGTAGTCGTTCTTGGTCACCTGATGGCGACCATCCTGGCCGAGGCCAGCAACTTCGAGCGTAGCCCACACCGGGTCACCACTGAAGAGTTCGTTGTAGCTTGTGATACGGGCAAACTTGACCATGCGAAGCTTCATCACGAAATGGTCGATGATTTCCTGAGCTTCGGTTTCGTTGATGACGCCGTTCTGCAAGTCACGGGTCATGTAAATGTCGATGAAGGTCGAAACGCGGCCAACGCTCATGGCGGCACCGTTCTGCGTCTTGATGGCAGCGAGGTAACCGAAGTAGAGCCACTGCACGGCTTCGCGGGCGTTTGTTGCCGGCTTAGAAATGTCATAGCCATAAATCTTTGCCATGACCTTCATGCCTTCGAGAGCCTTGATCTGTTCGGCGAGTTCTTCGCGCTGGCGGATCACGTGTTCGCGCATATCCGTATCGTCCGTCAAAGCCTTGTCGGCCTTCTTCTGGGCGATAAGATAATCAACACCGTAAAGAGCAACGCGGCGGTAGTCACCGACGATACGGCCACGGCCGTATGTATCCGGGAGACCCGTAATGATGTGGGCCTTGCGGGCCATACGCATAGCAGGCGTGTAAGCGTCGAAAACGCCCTGGTTGTGCGTCTTGTGGAATTCCGTGAAGATGCGGTGAAGTTCTTCGCTCGGTGTGTAGCCGTAGTTCTTGCAAGATTCTTCAGCCATCTTGATGCCGCCGAACGGCATGAATGCGCGCTTGAGCGGCTTGTCGGTCTGGAGACCTACGATCTTTTCGAGATCCTTAGTTTCTTCGGCAATGTAGCCAGCCGGGTGGCTTGTGAGAGTGGAGACAACGTCTGTGTCCATGTCAAGGACGCCACCCTTTGCAATTTCTCTTTTCTGAAGGTCTTGAAGTTCTGCCCAAAGTTTGTTCGTTGCTTCTGTTGGGCCCTGCAAAAACGACTTGTCGCCGTCGTAGGGAGTATAGTTTTTTTGGATGAAGTCGCGGACGTTAATTTCGTCTTGCCAGCGACCGCCTTTAAAGCCTGTCCATGCTTCCTGCATATAGCCTCTTTTGCTCGTACAAAACCGTTAGTGCAACTGAAAAAAAATACCTAACTTTTCAAGTTGAAAAAAAAGAATTGTAGCGATTTTTCCTGTTTTTTCTTAACTTTTTAATGTAAACCGCAATATACATATTTAAAAGAGGGTGGGCAAGGTATGAAATGCACCATTTTATACCAAAATGTCGCTTACGAAAAGCTTACAACGTTAATGTTTGTTCAAATTTTGGAAAAAGCGTTTCTTTGTGTAAAATTGGTGCAAAATTATGTAAAATACGGTCGATACAGTTGGTTTTAAAATTCCATTCACTATATATACCCGATTCCGTAACAAAAGGTATCTTATAGGAAAAGAAATTAAGAGGTCGATTATGAAAAAGATTATTCTTCCGATGGTTGCTGTGGCACTTATGACCGCATGCTCCGAAGTGAATGAAAACGGAAACTTTGTTAATGCTCCGGTTGCTGCATCTTCTAGCTCTGAAGCGACGACTCCGGTTGCAAGCTCCAGTTCCGAGGCTACGGTTCCCCCGTCTGAAGTTTCTTCTAGCTCCGATGTGGTTGTTCCGCCGTTGTCCTCCAGCTCGGTTGATGTTCCTCCGGTTGCATCCTCTAGCTCTGAAGCTTCTTCCGCCGCATCTGAGTTTACTTATGCAGTGCCGAAGTTGACTGAACTTGACCCGACGAAGACTTACTCTTTCTATGGTGCTGAACTTTCCGGTAAGGAACAGTTCAAGTATGGCCGTTTTGAAGCTCGCATGAAGATGGCTGCTATTTCTGGTTCCGTGAGCTCCATGTTCGTTTATTATGACGATTCTTGGATTAAGAAAGAAGAACCATGGAATGAAATTGATATCGAAGTGCTTGGCAAGGCTCCTGATAAGTGGCAGTCCAATATCATTACCCGCGAAGGCGATCCTTCTATCAGTGCAAATACTTCTTCCGAAAGCAAGCCTCTCCATGAATTTGGCTTTGATGCGACTCAAGATTTTCACTTGTACGCTATTGTCTGGACGCCGGAATATGTGGCTTGGGAAATCGACAGTGTTGAAGTCCGCCGCGATACGCTTGGCATGAGCCGTGGCAAGCATGCGGATGCAGACCAGGTTGCGTTCTTGACTAAGGATCAGTCTCTCCGCTTCAACCTCTGGGCTTCTAAGAGTGCTGCTTGGACCGGTACCTGGGCAAAGGGTGTTGGACTCCCGGTTGAACAGCAGATTGACTACGTTCGCGTGTATTCTTACGATGAAGCGACCAAGGGCTTCACGATGCTCTGGCAGGATGACTTCAACGGCGAAGATCTCGACTATGAACACTGGGGAAGAGGCGACTGGGAAATGGAACGCGTCAACCTCCGCCCGGATAATGTTATCGTCGAAAAAGGTGTTTGCCGCCTTATCTTGGACTACGATGCCGACTAAAAGTTTTGGTGTGTAAAGGAGGCCTCCTGGAGCAATCTGGGAGGCTTTTTTTCTTGTATGTTTTTTATAAAGGTTAATGGATAAATCCTATATTTTTTCTATTTTGAATGGAAATAGTTGTAATAAACCATTTTACTTGTTGGATAAACATATGAGAATAAAATATTGTGCCGTCGTTGCCTTGCTTGCAGCTTTATTTGGCTGCGCCACGAACGAAGTCCACCGCGTCTCGGAACCAGGACTTGAAATTTCTGGGAAGAAGTTGTACGTGCTCGTAAATGAACGCGCCATGCACGAAAATTTGACGCAAAAGATAGATTCCGTGTGGAATGCGAATGCTTCCGATTTGGACTTGGAAACAGAATTTATTTACAACGAAAAACTTTCTATTAACCCGGTGTCCATCTCCCAGGTGCTTGATAATTGTGGTGGCAATTACGCTATGGTGCTTGGCATGGGGCTTGAATCCACGAATTCATATGTTTCAGTTGAATATTTGCCAACAATGTTCAACTGCGACACCCGTAAGGTTGTGTGGAAAATGTCCATTCGCACCGGAGGCAGCTTTGCCAGGCATTACTTGGTCAAAGAAATCGTCAATGACTTTAAGGCCAATAAAATCGTAAGGAGCAAATAATGAAAAAACTCTTGTCCGTTCTCTTTGTCGCCTTTCTTTTGGCTGGCTGTTCTATCACGAATATTGGACAGTCCAATTTCGAAAAGGTCTATGCGCTCAAGGGCGAAACGGTTGTTGTTATGGCTACCGCTAACAGTTCTCTTAGGGACTTTGCAAATAAAGTTGCGGATATGATGGCAAGTTCGCTTGGCGGAACGTATGGTGTAAATGCCATTGCATTCCACGAAACCGACGAAGTGACGCTTTCGGAATCCCCGCTGGCGGAATTTGCCAAGCAGAATCACGCAAAGTACGTTTTGATAAAGACTTTTGCAAAAATTGGCCTTTACGGTAACGCCATCGACACGTTTAATGAAGAACTTGCTCTGCTCTCTATTGCAGAACGTAAGATTGTCTGGAAAGCGACAATTAAGTACGAAGCCTATAACCGTATTGGTAAAACCCATGCAGCCAACGGTTCGATAAACAAGACCATTGAATTGCTCCAGAAGGATGGCTTTATCGCCGGTGGAATGTAAATTCCGTTTTTAAAGAAAATGTTCAAGTAGGGCTGGCTGCGTGCTGGCCCTTTTTTATATATTGGATTGTAAATTAGACCAACTACAAAAGAGGATTATCATGAAAAAACTTGCCTTATTGGCTTTTACTGCAATTTCGCTTGCTTTTATGGCCTGCGCTCCCTCTAAACTGGATATTCAAGAAGCAGCTGTGACGAGCGATGTGCTTGTTGAAGTGCGCCAGGTGCTGAATGATTCTATCAGTTTGTATGTTGGTAATGTCCTTTATTTGAACTCAAAGCAAGTTGTTGCAGACGATATCTATCCGCTGCATGTGAGTACGCGCGATCCGTCTGAATTCGAAAAGCTCACGCCGACGGATGTGATTAACAGCGATGAAGAACTTTTGAATTATCTGCGCCGCAAGGCTCCGGAATTGCTGAATGTGGGCATTGTGATTGGCGAAACGGCCTATAACGAAATTGGCTTTGAAGAAGCTGCTGTTGTTGCAAAACTGACCTCGATTTTCCAAAAGGTCCAGGGCGGCACGCTTACGCTCTTCCATGAAAAAGAAGGCCACCTCACCGACATGAAGAAGATTTATTAACTTTTGAGTTACTAGTTCTTAGTTAC
>CAMZFJ010000194.1 GCA_947306025.1 uncultured Fibrobacter sp. | reverse complement strand
AGTCGTTGAGCACAAGGGTCTGTTCCGCTTCGGCAATACCGAGTTCCCACGGGAGGCCGGCATGCTTGATAGAAGTAAGCGGAGATGCACCCGTACCGCCATCGTGGCCGGAAATGAGCACCACGTCGGCATGAGCCTTTGCCACACCCGCAGCAACCGTACCCACACCCACTTCGGACACCAGCTTCACAGAAACACGAGCCTTCGGGTTGGAGTTACGCAAGTCGTAAATGAGCTGGGCCAAGTCTTCAATCGAGTAAATATCATGGTGAGGCGGCGGAGAAATCAACGACACATTCGGAATCGAGTGACGGATGCGAGCCACAAATTCATTCACCTTGTGAGCCGGCAACTGACCACCTTCACCCGGCTTTGCGCCCTGAGCCATCTTGATTTGCAAATCCTTTGCATGGCGCAAGTAGTCAATGGTCACGCCAAAGCGGCCCGAAGCAATCTGGCGAATAGCGGAGCTACGGATATCGCCGTTAGCAGCAGGCGTATTGCGGTCCGGATCTTCACCACCTTCACCGCAGTTGCTCATGGCACCGATACGGTTCATGGCAATAGCAATCGTTTCGTGGGCTTCCGGGCTCAAGGAACCAAGGCTCATGGCGCCCGCCACAAAATGCTTGATAATCGATTCGCGGCTTTCGACTTCAGAAATATCAATCGGAGTTGTCTGCTTGAACTTGAAGAGTCCGCGCAAAGTGGCCTGACGTTCAGACTGGTCATTAATCAGTTTGCTGTATGCCTTGAACTTTTCGTAATCGCCACCCTGCACAGCCTGGCGGAATGTCGCAAGCGACTGCGGAGTCCACAAGTGTTTTTCACCTTCCTTGCGGAAAGCGTACTGGCCACCGGACTGGAGCACCTTACTTGCATCGGCAAAGGCAATGTTCTGGCGTTCGCCCACTTCGCGGGCAATTTCTTCAAGGCCAATACCTTCGATGCGGCTTGCCGTACCCGGCAGGAACTTTTCGACAAGTTCATGATTCAAACCGACCGCTTCAAAAATCTGAGCACTGCGGTAGCTACGGAGGGTAGAAATACCCATCTTCGACATGATCTTCAAAAGACCCTTGTCCACAGCCTTTACATAATTTGCAGCCGCCGTCACCGGATCTACATCCAAGTCACCGCTATGGCACATGCTGGTAAGGCTCTGGAAAGCAAGATACGGGTTAATTACCGTTGCACCGTAACCGAGCAACAGCGCAAAGTGCATCACTTCGCGAACTTCACCGGACTGCACAATCAAACCGATTTCTGGACGAACACCTGCTTCCACCAAAGCGCGGTTCACGGCCGCCGTCGCCAAAAGCGAAGGTATAGGCACGTAGCCCCAATCGATGTTCTTATCGGTCAGAACGATGATATCGAAGCCGTCATTCACGGCACGCACGGCATCGCCAGCGAGGTTCTGCAAAGCAGCTTCGAGGACTTCCCCATTGCCACCGAGCGGGAACTGCATCTTGAGTTCCTTGGCCTTGAAGGCCTTATCGCCGATGTTTTCAAAGCGGCGGATTTCGTCTTCGGTCACGATCGGGCGCGGAATCTTGATGAGGTGCGCCTGTTCCGGAGTTTCTTCAAGAATATTGCCGTGGTTACCGATGTAAGTCGTAAGGCTCATCACGAGCTCTTCACGAATCGGGTCAATCGGCGGATTCGTCACCTGTGCGAACAACTGCTTAAAGTAGTTGAACAACGGCTGCGGCTTATCCGAAAGCACGGCCAAAGCGGCATCGTTACCCATGGAACCGATCGGTTCTGCACCGGTCTTTGCCATCGGCTTCAGAATCACGGACAAGTCTTCGGCAGAATAACCGAAACGCTTCTGCTGCACCAAAATATCATCCGGAACATCAGACGGGTTGATTTCGCTAAAGAGGCCGCGAACGCTCATCTTGTTTTCGGCAACCCAGCGGCGGTAAGGCTTGCTACGAGCCACCTGAGCCTTCATTTCGGCGTTCTTCAAGATTCTGTGGTTTTCCAAATCCAAGTAAATAATTTCACCCGGCTTGAGGCGGCCCTTTTCTTCGACTTCGTCATCGCGCAAATCGAGCACGCCCGTTTCAGAAGCCATCACAAAGAGACCATCTTTACATAAAGTGTAACGTGCCGGACGAAGACCGTTACGGTCGAGAATTGCACCAGCGTTGACACCGTCAGAGAATGCGACAGCAGCCGGGCCATCCCACGGTTCCATCAACATGGATTCGTATTCAAAGAAGCCACGCACATCGCGGCCGAGGTAATGCTTCTGGCCCCATGCCTGCGGCATGAGCATCATCATCGCATGCGGAAGGCTACGGCCCGCAGCGACGAGGAGCTCAAACATGTTATCGAGGCTAGCCGAGTCACTCTGGCCTGCCGGAACAAGCGGCAAAAGCTTCTTGATATCGTCACCGATAATTTCGCTCTTCAAATGCGGTTCGCGAGCCTTTAAGCTGTTGAGGTTACCGCGAAGCGTATTGATTTCGCCGTTATGAGCCAAATAGCGGAACGGATGAGCCAAAGACCAAGTCGGGAACGTGTTGGTAGAATAACGCTGGTGCACAAGGGCAATCGGAGATTCAAAATCGAGATCGTTCAAGTCCTTGTAGAAGCCTTCAATCTGGCTTGCGAGCAAAAGGCCCTTATAGACAATGCTACGGCGGCTGCAGCTGCAAACATACAATCCCTTGCAAGCCTTTTCCATCAGGCGGCGGGCCACATAAAGCTTAATATCAAAAGCCTGGTCCGATTCAAAAGCAGAACCGTCAAAGAACACCTGACGGATATGCGGCAAAGTTTCGCGAGCCGTGCGACCAATCTTGGCCGGGTTCACCGGCACTTCGCGGAACTGGAGAACCTTCACACCCTCAGCTTCGGCAACTTCACGAATCTTAGCGTCAAAAGCAATTGCTTCAAGCGTGTTTTCGACAAAGAACATCGCCACACCGTAACGAGCCGGAAGTTCCGGGTACAACTTACGGAAGAACTTGTGCGGCATAGAAAGCAAAAGACCCGCACCATCACCAGTTTCCGGGTCTCCACCTGCTGCACCGCGGTGCATGAGTCTCTTCAATACGGTAATACCCTGCAACACAATCTGGTGCGAGGCAACATTATTTATATTAGCGACCAAGCCGACACCGCAGGCGTCGTGTTCGTTAATCGGGTCGTAAAGAGCTTGAGCTTTCATAAAATTCCTTTTCTAATTTTTTGCGACCACATTATGCAAAAACTGTGCCAAGACACCGGCACATTCCCAAACACGCGTATCAATTAGTGAAAAAGCGGTCAAAAATGTAAAACTCGAAGTTTTGCCGCCGAGCTCGCAGAAATCTCTATTACAATTTTTGAAAATAAATATCGGAATTTTACACTCAATGTAATCCAAAGAGTAATTTCAGGCTCCAAATAGACCCATTAAAAATATGGCACTATTTTTGCAAAACATTTTTCCATATGAAAAATGCAATTTACACAAGCCTAAAATTATCTAAATTTTCCCCCATGATTAATTTTATCAAATCCGTCTATTCCGGCCTTTGCATCGGACTTGGCGGCACAGCATTCCTCTCTTGCGACAATAAAATTTTGGGATCGTTCCTCTTCGGTCTTGGACTCTTTACCATCCTGAATTTCGGATTCAACCTTTTTACGGGCAAAGTCGGCTACTTCGTCAACAAGAGACCCAACTACTGGGGATTCCTCGCGATTGTCTGGCTCGGGAATTTCGTCGGAACATTCCTGTTTGCAAAAATGATGGCAGCCACCCGCTACGGCGAAGCGCTCCAAGCCAAGGCAAACGCGCTTTGCGTTATTAAAGACAGCGACAGCCCCTTGAGCCTTTTGGTGCTCGGGATCTTTTGCGGCATGCTCATGTTCATCGCCGCCGACGGCTACAAGACCATCGAAAACCAGGTCGGAAAAGTCTTCACTGTGTTCCTCCCCGTCATGGTCTTCATCTTGAGCGGATTCGAGCACTGCATAGCCGACATGTTCTACTTCTCGCTTGCAAGCGACTTTTCGTTGACCATGTTCAAGGCACTTTTAGCAATCACCATCGGCAATTCAATTGGCGGCGGCCTCATCCCGCTCATGCAAAAGCTGAAAGACAAAGCCCCTAATATATAATTACAGTTACCACCACTGGAGATTGAAAGTTACCGTGTAACGGTCAATAGGGTGTGTTCGCGTCGAGTTCCACTCAGCGATTTTATAAGTCAAATCACGACCGTAACGAATTTCGATACCGAAAGCTAATCGTTTGCTAGCACGCACGGCAATATAACCACCTGCACCGACTTCATCGTAAAACACAGGCGCAGAGGAATGATTAAACATAGCACCATCTTCTGTTAAAAATCCTTCTCGACCGTTTCGGGAAATATGCTGAGTTAGACCTATACGGAATTGATGCGATGAAATTGGGATTTGTTCGATAACAGTAATTCCACCACCCCATTGAAAATCAGCATGCTCGTATTTTTCAAGTTGCCATAAACACATGTTACTCCATCCCATTACTCCAAAATAATCCGAGACAAAACCAACTTGGAAATACGGCGTAATCCAGTCAAAACCACCACCTATTTTGAAATTTCCGATTTTTTTTTGAAAGTCAAATGTTATTTGCCCCGGAATTTCGTCATCACTGTAAGAGTGATCTTTGGGTGGTGATTTACTTTTAACGCTTTTGTAGGGATAATACCTTGGATGCTGTTCATCATGTCCAGAAGAAAAAGCCAAAGTTACATTTTTCTGCAAATCGCCATCACCTTGTTCCATAAACGCAGCGGCTGAAGGCGGATGGATAATCGACAAACTACATCCGCACAACCCCAACACAACGATCAAAAGAATTACATTCAAACGAATCATAGGGAGAATATATAAATTAAGCGGAATTCATTTCAAG
>CAMZFJ010000193.1 GCA_947306025.1 uncultured Fibrobacter sp. | reverse complement strand
CTTAGCGGCAATGCCGCGAGCACAAACCTCAAAGGGAGCAACGCGACCGACCTCATTCCTCACACCTCCTAACCACTTTAACTAATAACTAGCCGAAGGCTAAAAATGAATCCATTTACTCTTGCAAAAATTGCTCTCCGCGCACTGCTCAGGAACCGCATGCGCACATTCCTCTCGGTGCTCGGCATCGTTATCGGCGTTGCCGCCGTTATCACCATGGTCGCCATGGGTGAAGGTTCAAAAAAATCCATCAAGGAACAGATGACGGCAATGGGCACGAACGCCATCACCATCATGCCGAACCAAAGCCGCCGCGGCGGCGTGCAATCAGAATCTTCCGAGATGCTCGAAGAAGAAGATGTTATCGCCATCCGCGAAAACGCAACCTATATCAATGGCGTATCCCCCATGATTACCGTTGGCGGGCAAGCCATTGTCGGGAACAACAACTCTCCCACTTCACTTTCAGGCGTTTCCGCAGACTACCTCAAAATCCGCAACTACGAAATCGAAGATGGCGTGATGTTCGACGACGAAACAGACCGCATGGCAAAAGTCTGCGTTATCGGGCAAACCGTCATAAAAAATCTTTTCCCGGACGGAAACCCCATTGGCAAAACTATCCGCTACAAGAGCATTCCCCTCAAAGTCATCGGGACTCTCAAATTGAAAGGTTCCGGCGATTTCGGCCAGGATCAGGATGATGTGATTTTTACTCCGTACCAGACTGTAATGAGGCGCTTCTCTGCAACAACAAACATCCGTCAGATATATGCAAATTCTATAGGCGAAGGCTATGCCCAAAAAGCAACCGAAGAGATTATGGGCATCTTGAAGGAACGCCGCAACTGGACAAAACCGACCGATCCGTTCCGTGTTTTCACGCAAGAAGAAATGATCCAAATGGTCACAAGCACCTCCGATATGCTCTCGCTCGTGCTGACCGCCATTGCAGGAATTAGTTTGTTTGTTGGTGGTATCGGCATCATGAACATCATGTACGTTTCTGTGACCGAACGCACAAAAGAAATTGGACTTCGCATGGCCATTGGCGCACGCGGCAAAGATATCTTGCTCCAATTCCTCTTCGAATCTGTCATCATCAGCTTGCTTGGCGGCGCTATCGGAATCGCCCTTGGCATTGCCGCTTCAGAAACTGTAAAACTCGCGATGAACTGGCCCATGAGCGTTTCCATGACGAGTGTCGTTGTGAGCTTTGGCGTTTGCTTTGCCACAGGCGTATTCTTCGGATGGTACCCGGCACGCAAGGCAAGCAGACTCGATCCGATCGAGGCTTTGAGATTTGAATAAGATTAGATGATAGAACGCCCGCCACGGCGGGCTACAGACGAAAGACGAGAGAAAAATTTAGCGGGCTCAGGCCCGCCTTTTTACATTCTCTGTATTAGCGAATGAATAAAAAAGATGAAATAATTTTTCATTTTTCACTTTTAATTTTTAATTTAATACCATGAATTTTCTTGAATTTTTACAACCGATGCCGGTCGTGGGCATTCTCCGCGACATTCCTCAGGGCGCCGAAGAAGCATGCGTAAACGCATCCGCCAAATGCGGGCTCAAGGCTATTGAAGTTACGATGAACACCGCTGCCGCAACAGAGATTATCACCAAGCTAAAATCCATAGCAAAGCCTCTCGGCATTAAAGTCGGTGCAGGCACAGTCCGCCACGGAAGCGATGTGGAAAAAGCAATTTCTGCAGGCGCCGAATTCATCGTCACGCCAAACACGCGCCACGAAGTCATTCGACTTTCGAACACCGCGGGCATCCCGATTATCCCTGGCGCACTCACTCCGACCGAAGTGCAAAAGGCCTACGACTTGGGCGCAACCGCCATCAAGATTTTCCCCGTGAACTGCGTGGGCGGTCCTGAATACATCAAGGCGCTGCGCGGCCCGTTCCGCGATATTCCGCTGATGGCATGCGGTGGCGTGAACGCCGAAAATGCGGCAAGCTACCTCAAGGCAAGCGCAAACTTGCTTTCGTTCGGCGGGAGCATCTTCAATGCGGAACTGATGAAAGCAGGCGACTGGACTACAATTGAAACCAAGCTCCAAAAACTGCTCGACGCCGTGAAAGCCGCAATAGCTTAACACGCCAAACAATTAAAATCATAATGCCCGGTTCAATTCATCATTGACCGGGCATTATTACTAAGTTCTACCAACTAAGCTCTGCCAACTGCAAAACAGTCTACCGTCTACTGTCGACTTCCTACTACTCTCTACCCGCACGCATTTTACTTTTGCATTCGTACATGGAAGCATCCGCACTGCGGAGCATTTCGTCCATGTCCTTGTAGTCTTCGGCAGTACTTGCCATACCATATGCAAAAGAAACTCCCTGATCGACAATCGTAAGCGATTTCACGGATTCCTGCATTCTTTCGGCACAAACAAATGCACCCTTCAAATCGGTGTCCGGGCAAATAACCAAAAATTCATCGCCGCCCATGCGGAACAACATATCCGATTCGCGGAGCAACTTATTGCAAGCATTCACGACAGAACGGAGCAGCAAGTCGCCAGCCAAATGCCCATGCTGGTCATTAATCTTTTTGAGCCCGTTCAAGTCAAAATAAACAATCGAAAAATTCGTTCCGTAACGTTTGCTTCGCGCAAACAATTCACGGAGAGAACAGATTGCATGCCTGCGATTGTAGGCACCCGTCAAGTCATCGGTCAAAGAGATTTCACGCAAGTTGCGCAGTGAACGAGCCAAGCGCAAATGCACACCGATTCGAGCAAGCAAAATATCCGGCGCAGCGGATTTACAAACAAAGTCAGAAGCTCCCGACTGGAATCCCTGCGTCACGCTCTCTTCATTTTCCTCATTCGTGAGGAATATAACAGGTAAATCATCTAAAGGGAAATGCTTGCGAATATTCAAGCAAACATCATAGCCATTCATTTCCGGCATATTGACGTCGAGCAACACAAGCTCTACAGGATTATTGAGCAGATATTCCAAAGCTTCGGCACCAGATTTACAACCGAAAACTTCGTATCCTACTTCTCTGAGAATGTCCGAGTCCTTCTTCAACTCAACATCGTCATCATCGACGATAAGAATCTTTTCCTCTACCATTGTGTCTCCTTATCATCCTAACACTCATTCCGAACTACAAGATAATATTACTCAAGGAACTCTATTGGCGGACTCGATTCAACAAGTCCCATTTCAGCAGCTAATTTGAAGAAAAGAGCTAACGATTGCTTGCGTTCATCGGTAAAACGGTAATCCAAAACGCTAAAATAGTCTTCGATAAGGGGGCGGGGTAAATTTACCGGATATTTCGCAAGCCACACATCCAACGCCTGTGACGGATTTTTTCGGAACTCGCGAATGCCATTTTCAAGACAGTCCATATAACCATCCAGCGCATGTTTCAAACGAGGTTGGAGTGCCTCTTTCGAAATCACCCAGGCACCGAATACAAACGGAAGCCCCTGCCATTCTTGCCAAAGAGAACCCAAGTCATAACCGAAAGCAAAACGGTGGCGTTCGTTTTCTTCTAGCGCCAGGTCGCCAATCAAAAGGCAAGCATCATCCATTGATTCAGCCGCAAGCCCGGGCACGTATTCAGGCCGCAACCCATAGCGTTTTTCCAGAAGTATCTTCAATAACGTAACAGACGTTTTGCTCTGCGAAGTCATGCGAATACGTTTATTCGAAAGATCTTCGATCGGGTAGCGCGAGAAAAGCTTAACGGAACGCACTTCAAAAGAACAGGACGTGCAAAGCGACGGAGACAATACGAAAGCACCCGGTTTTTGCGCAAAAGTAATCGAAGATGCCGGAGAAAGATGAATAGAGCCTTCCTTGAGGCCTGCGCAATGAGCGCTTGGCGGACCATCGACAAAAGCCACCTCTGAAAATTCGTTTTCACGCCCAACAGAATTAAAGAAAAACGGCGCACAGACTAAAAAAGGGATTCGACCAACACGGAGAGTCATGTAAAAAAGTTAAATTTTTACACGTGGCGAAATTGTATGCCACATCAAAAACAAACCGATTAATTTAAAAGTTAATGGCTAAAGAATAATGGCTGTATTTCACGTGAAGAAGACCTCGCTCGGCGATGACCAGACTAGTCTCGTTTTCAAGGGCAAGATTGTAGAAGGCCCCATCAGCAAGGGCATGACCATTGAAATTCCTGTAACGCAGGAAGCTGTTGTAAAGATGAAAATTTACGACGTTGTCCAGTTCGACAAGCAAAAAGACGAAGACAAAAAGGTGGGCCTGGTTGTAGATTTTTATAATCTTCCCGACGATATGGAAGTCATCATGGACTTAAACATCGCCGACGAAGATTTGAACATCGTAAACGAATAACCTATTCATTCATCGGCTGCTCCGGCAGCCAAAGTATGGGATACACGCATGAAAAAAGAAAGATTGCGCGGAGTGAATTTGGGAGGATGGTTCAGTCAAGTTGACTGCATCGAAGAAAAGGACCCTGTCGGTTTTCCGGGAGTGGTCGGCCACATCAAGACGTTCCTTGGAACAAGCGATTTCAAACGCATCCACGATGCGGGGTTCAACCACGTCCGCTTGCCGGTAGATTACTTTAATTTATTTAAAGGCGACGAACTCAAGCCGGACGAAGAAATCTTTGCTTTGCTCGACAAGGCTCTCAAGGACATCCAAGATGCCGATCTAGACGTGATTCTCGATTTGCACAAGTGCCCGGGTCACGACTTTCACCTCGCCAGCAATCACGAACAAGCTTTCTTTGCCGATGCGAACGCCCGCAAGGACACGCGCAAGATCTGGGCTTTCTTGGCCGAACGCTACAGTTCTATGCCGCGCGTGATGATGGAATTGTTGAATGAACCGGCCGCTAGCGATTCCAAGGTTTGGGACAAAGTCAAGGACGAAATCTTCTGGGAAAT
>CAMZFJ010000192.1 GCA_947306025.1 uncultured Fibrobacter sp. | reverse complement strand
AATCGTATTGCCAAACCAGCTCGGGTCCGGGATTTCAACCGTTGCCACATGCTGTTCGTCGATAGAAACATTGAGCGTTCCCGTTTCCGGCATTTGGCCCTGGTGCTTGACTTCGACATCCCAAGAAAGTTCAGAATTCTTGTGGTCATCGTCCTTGACAAAGTCATCAAGTTTGATCTTGGTGAACTGTTGCTTTTCGTTGATGTTCTGGTTCGGAATCGGGCGGATGAACTTCGGCAAGTCATTCACGGAATTGACCGTAAACATAGCTTCGCATTCAGCAGAAGCGCCTTCCGGGTCTGTAGCCTTGAACTTGATGGATTCAGAGCCGTTCCACATCTTGTTCGGAATGCGGATCGTAGCAACGCCACCAGAAACGGAGACCTTCAAATCCTTAGCGCCAGCAACAGCCCACTTGAGCATTTCAATGCGGTGGTCCGGATCCTTGACATACTGGCCCAACTGAATCGGAGCAAATTCTTGCTTTTCATCAATCGTCTGGTCCGGAATATTTTGTACAAACTCCGGAGGATCGTTGATAGAGCTGACCTTGAACAGAACATCCTGCTTTGCAGATGCACCGGCAGCGTCCGTCACGGTGAACGTCACGCGTTCCTGACCATTCCAATATTCGTTCGGGATCGTAACAATCGCAGAACCGTACTTGTCGAGTTCAATTTTCAAATCCTTGTTACCCGACACGGCCCATTTAAGTTTCATGACATCATCATCGGGGTCATTGACATAATCCACGAGTGAAATCATGTCGAACTGATTCTTTTCGTCGATAATCTGGTCAGGAATCTTCTTTGTAAATACCGGAGGATCGTTAATCGGAGTGACCGTAAAGGCGGCCGTCTTGTTATCGCTACCATAATCCGGGTCATTGGCGATGAACTTGATTCTTGCAGCACCATACCAGTGCTTATCGGGAACAACAATTGTCGCAACGCGATTTCCATCAATCGTTACAGACAAATCGCCATCAGCCTGAGGACCACCAGCCGGAACAACTTCGGTATCCCATGTAATCTGGTCTTTCTTGTGGTCCGGGTCGTTTACAAAATCGTCCAAGCGAACCTTTGCAAACTGCTTGCCTTCTTCAATAACCTGGCTCGGGATTTGCGACACCACCGGCGGATTATTCACAGATTCAACCGTAAAGTTCACCGTTTCTGAGGCCGAAGCACCCCTGGAGTCCGTCGCGGTAAAAGTGATATCTTCAGAGCCGTTCCAAAGCGGGTTCGGCGTTACAATTTCAACCGTATGGTCCGGAGTAATCGTCACCCTGAGGTTCTTATTGCCACTCGCCTTCCAACGAATCTGCGAGGGCTGATCCATATCGTCAGATACAAAATTGTCGAGTTTAATCTTCGAAAAAACACCACCTTCCAAAATAGATTCGCCAGGAATTCCACCAATCTGGGGAGCTTCATTTGCAACCGCCGGTGCGGGTTCGGGGGCAGGTTCATTCACAGGAGCAGCAGGGGCTGGGGCCGGCTGAGGAGCAGGTGCCGCAGGTGCTGGATTTTGTGCAAACGATGATGTTGCAATCACGCCCGCCGAAGCAAGCAAGGTCGCCATAGACATCTTCAACTTATTCATTTTCATCTCCGATACCATACACGCAATCAAAATTTCCCAATGAAATTTTTCAAAACGTCCTTAAAAACGTCTATAAATATAACGCATTTCATAAATATTTTCTCAATCGCCATTAATGTTTTTTCATAACAAAAAATGACACGTTTTTCCACTAATCCGCTCGAATTTTTGTAACTCATGGAATATCAACGACTTACATAAAGCACTCCATGCGAAGCCGAAAATTGCCCTTTTCGCCCAATAAACGCAATTAAGGCTAGGAAATTAAGGCATAAACACTTTAAACACCCAAAAGTGTCACCGTTGAATGTAAAATTTTTGTAAAAGAGCCAAATTTTAGCGATTCATCACCAGCAAACACCCCTCAAATAATGGCAAAATTCGGCAAAAAAAGCTATTATTTAAAAATAAACCAAATCTAACCAGGAAAAACAATGAAATTCGTATTCCTTTGCGACGCCAACTATCTCAAAGGCGACATGGTAAACTTCCAGAATAACTTCCCCACCAATCACGAACTCGTGACGATGACTTCTGAAGACCTTCTCCAGAGCAAGTCCATCATTGAAGGGACCTTTGCAATTTTGGCAGAACGCACCACATGGCAGAAGAACTTCAGCCTTTTCCGCTACTTCGGCCTTTTGCCGCTCTTGGAAGTGCTCCCGCTCGGCATTGTTAGCCGTGGCCGCCGCAACGAACCCATCAAGGGCCGCAGCCAGAACCGCAATCAGGAAATCTTCTTCAACCCGGCCGCATCCGCTGAAGAACTTTACCTCCAGGTCGACAAGTTCGTCGCCGCTCCTCCTTCTGGCTACTCCTACCCGCGCGGTGCCGCCAAGTAAGGCATGCAGAGAAAGGTCCTAGAAAGCCTTTACAACCAAGGCGGGTTCACGCTTTTCGCCATCTCAGACGAAGACGTTTTACCCACGGAAGCCTTGCACAAATTCGCACTGGCACTTAACGCCGGTGCGCGTTTTATTGTAATTGACTTTTCGGGAAAGCGCCCCCTAACAGGCAACGCCCCCTTCCAGGCTATCGACCTTTCGCAAAGAAACCTCACCACCGACGATATCGACCAGATTTATACCGTCGGTGAAAATATCACATTCGCGGGCCCCAAAGCAATCCCGACAACAGATGTTGAATACCGAACGCTCTATCACAACATCAAGCGCCTCGAAAAGATAGCCCCGCAAGTTATCGGGATCATTTCGCTAGAGCAAGTCGAGAATGTCGGAAATCTAATTTCGATGGCTCGTCTTTTAATCGTGAATGTCACCGGGATGTCCGCAAGAACGGCAGCCGCATTCATCGAAGACGTAAAAGAAGCACAAAAAATCGAAATCTTGTGGCTATCGAAAGAGCGCCCCGCCCGCCGCAGCTACCCGAAAGCACGTAAAGCCGTTCGCCGAAGCACAAACGTTTCAAAACTGAATTTTCAAGAACAACCGGAAGAATTCGCCCGAATCGCGAAAAAGATCCACAAAGTCTCGATCCTCAACAAAAACCCGCTCGACGGATTCCCGAGGATTATCCGCAATTTCTTCCCGCTGCTCCTCCTTTTAACGATTATCGCGCCGTTCCTCTTTGTGACAGACATCGACCGCAGCGATTCCAACCTCCGCGACCGCATCCAGGAACGAAACCAGCTCTCCGTAGCTCCCTCCTTCGAATACACTTTCGACGGCGTTGAAACCATGCAGCGCATTGCGCGTTACGCTATCGGACGTTTTGACGCCATCATCACCAACGAGAAGATGATCAAGAATTACGTCGCCAAGACGCTCGAAGATAACGGTTTTGGCGTGACCTCGTGGGAAAAGGGGAACCTCAACATTCCGCCTAAAGGGACTACAATCCGCTTCTCGCGCCCGGACGAAATCAAGCGCCCCGCCTCCGCCGATACCATTGGCGCTGCATGGAAATACTGGACATCCGTCATTTCGGACAGCATTGCATACCTTACAGAATTTTATCATGAAACAGCAACGCCCACACAACGTAAACACAACGGTATTGACGTTGCTAGCCGCCAAGGCGCCCGCATTCTAGCGCCGTTCGGCGCCAAGGCTTGGACCAGCCGCGATGAACGCGGCGGCGTTATCATAGCACTTGTTCGTAAAGAAGATGTTATTTTGTTCATGCACTGCGATAAATTACTTTATCTCAACGGTCAAGAAGTGATGCCCGGCGACCCGATTGCAACTGTCGGCACCACAGGACATACCACAGGCCCCCACGCCCATATCGTAACAGGACTCGTGAGCAAAAAAGGCAAAAAGCGCATTGGCAATGTCCGTTACGATGTAATTGACCCCATCAAGTGGTTTTACAAGTTCAAGCCGACATCCAAGTAATTTTTGGTGTTGTATATCACATTTTACCCGAAAAAAGCCGAAAAAAAGCTTTTTGTAATCGCAAATTTACACTAGTACCATCGCCAAGCAATCCACAATTAAGTAACTTTGGAACACGGGATTGATGTAGGAAAAAAAAGAAATGTCAAACAAAAGGATTAGGACATGAAACATTCAATCATTTGGGCTTCCCTCGCACTCGCCGCAGCATTCTTCTCTGCATGCTCTGGAGTCGTAACCCCAAAGGCCGAACTTGCTTATCATCAAGACTCGGTACACAACATTCCCGCCATTGACAGCCTCATCGTTAGCATGAAGCAAGACTACATCAAACAGTGCTATATGCCTGTTGCAAGCCACATGCCTCCTGAAAATTCCTGCCAGTCTGACTTGTTCCAGATGGTCGAACGTCGTTATCATATGGACTTCAATCAGAATCATGTCGCCATGGCCAGCAACGAACTTTTCTTCAAGGACGTAGTTCCTGAAATCAACAAGAAGGTCAAGAGAGAACCGGCCCTCCGCGATCCGCTGCGCCGCGCATTCTCCAACAGCGACGAAATGCTTGCCTATTACAAGGACAAGTATAAGTTCAACACCCAGATTGAACAGTTCTAATTCATAGAAGATTTTGACGAGAGCGCGGCCGAGAGCTGCGCTTTTTTCTATATTTGTGCCGCAAATTAAACCTAAAAGAGACAAATCTATGGGAAAATCACTCTATCAGAAAATTTTCGAAAGCCACACGGTAGCTAAGCTCCCGAGCGGCCAGTGCCAGCTCTTTATCGGGCTTCACCTCTGCCACGAAGTGACGAGTCCGCAGGCCTTCGCCCAGCTCCGCGAAGAAGGCCAGAAGGTGCTGTTCCCGGAACGCACTTTCGCAACGGTCGACCACATTATTCCGACCACCTTCCCGGAACGCAACCGCCCGCTCCAGGACGGCATTTCCGAAG
>CAMZFJ010000191.1 GCA_947306025.1 uncultured Fibrobacter sp. | reverse complement strand
ATGATATTGACTACAAGGCTAACCGCTTTGCATTTACCTTGAATTTGTTGGGACTGTGATTCTTATGCTTATCCCGAGATTCGCATGTAGCCATATTTTATGCGGACGATTTTGTAAATTATATCATTATGAAACATGTTCTTAGAATCCCCTTTTTTTGATTCGAACTTTTCATGACGCGCTCGTCTTATCTTTTCGTGGAGAATATTTTATGTTCAATAAGTTGAACGTGAAAAATGTATTGTTGCTTTTTTGCTTTATTTATCTTGTGGGATGCGCGACGCGTCCCCCTTCCGCAGTTATTTTCATGACATCCCCAAAGCAATCGAATTCACAAAATTCCGCTGCTCCAAAATCTTCGGTTTTAGGAGGTGTTAGTATTACTGGATTAACTACAGTAAATGCTGAAAAAACTGGAGACGTTATTAAAGAAACTCCTTATGAAATCCGCAAGGAATGGAATTTTAATTTGAATGTTCAAGGAGGCTCAAGATATGGTTATTTTGCGTATGGATTCGGATTACAGATGACTTATCCCTATGGCTATATTGGTTTTGCATCCGATCATTTTGGAACTATGGTTTGGTCGAATATATTTCCTTTATTGGCACTTTTTGAGGGAAAAGACGATGAAGATTATGATAACTATGCGGAAAATAAAGGTTTTGGAGTGAGCTTGATTGAACAAATTGAATTGAATAATGGAATGAAAGTGGGGTTGACGCAGCATTTCTCTCGTACAGTTGCTGCATATATGGAACATGGTGGCGGCTTTCCTGCAAATTGGCCATCCAGTTTCTATTTCTATGAATTTGGTGGTGGCGGATACTTGTCTATACCTGTAGAAGCAAAAACAATTGGCATAGAAGCAAGCATTAGCCGAAATTATACGTATAAAGCGTATCAATTTTCTTTAATGGTCGATTATATTATTTAAGTCGATAGAGGCGGCTCTGGCGATAGTCGCCGTGCTTATCCCGAGATTCGCATGTAGACGCATAGTACGCGGCTTACGGTATAGCCGGACTTGAGTAGCGACTTGAGCATGGGAACGACGTTGATAGTGCAAATCCAGTCGCTGTCGTCAAATTTTCCTTTCCAACTCTTGGACGAACCGTTGTCAAATATGTCCTTGATCATGGATTCGTAGTAGGGTAGAAATTTACCCGAAAGAACGTCTTTCAGAGATTTGTTAACGATTTCGTCTGTGCTTGCAAAACCGCTGTCCGTTGCAAAAGCGTTGTTGCATCCGAGAATAGTGAAGTTGCGGTCAACCCAGAAAATACCGATGTTCGGGAAATTGAAAAGCGAATTTATTAGGGATTCTTCGACACCGCTTTTCATGAGGAATGGAATTTCTGGCGATGTTTCGACGCGGCGGGCGGAACCCATCATCACAATGCGGTCTTCGTCATCGGGGGCTAGGTGTCCGCGGAAGTCGTACCACACGAGGTTCTTTTCGCTGTTCCAGCAACGAATCTTGAGCGTGCCAAAACGTGCGTTTTCATTGGCGAGGCGATTGAGCTGGCTTTGCTCATCAAGCGAATGACCTTTATCATCATAGGCCGCTTCGCCGCCAGCTTTCATCATGCATTCGTTCATCACGCGTTCAAGCAGTTTAAAATCGTCGTCGGGCATGAGAGTTTCGATATCTACAATACCGCCGGAACGAGGGACGTCGCGATAGTCATCGTCCATCATCGGTGTGAGGAGGTACAGTTGTCTGCTTTCAAAATCGAATTTCCACAGGAAGTCGCCCGTGTTGCGGAGCAGGGATTTTAGCTTTGTTTCGGCTTCATCTAGACGGTGCTGGTTTTCGACAGTGTTAGAAATATTCTTGATTAAGCAGATGTAGCGCGATTCGTCCATAGAAAGTCGCTGGTGTTTACAGCGCATTTCAAACCAGAGCATGGTTCCGTCATCGCGCTTGTACGAAAACATGAATGGCATTTCGGGGTGCTTGTCGATGTCGTCAAAATAAAGCTTGAGTCGAGCCCAGTCTTTGGGCGGCAAAATGTCTCTAAACAGGCGGTCTTTGCTCAGATTGTCAAACAGCGGGTCCGACATGAACTGCGGAAGCGAACTGATGAATTCGAACTTATCCGAAAGAACAACGATGAATTCGCCGAGATTGCCTGCAAAAAGCGTGTAAAACCTTTGCCTTTTCCAATAGTCAAGCAAAAGCAAAATAGTGACTATTAACAAGAGCAAAAGAACCGTGCAGACGTAGCACCAACCGACAGACCAATCTATAGAATTCATCATACGTTTATAAAATAATCATTTTTGGAGATGCGATGCAAGTGGTGGAATATTTTATTGTTTCGAAAAGATTGTTTTGGACGCTTCAGCTCTTTTTTTATAGCTTTAGAGTAACAAATTGAACATATTTCCAACCTCTGTGGCCTGATTCTCAATGTCTCGAATTCATACCTCCCCAAAAATAAACACGCTTTTTTCGTTGTTGCGTTCTGCATTGACGAACGATGATCCTGAATGTACTTGTTCTTCAGAGAAGTGGGGTAAGGTATATAATCTTGCTGTACAACAGTGCGTTGTTGGACTTGCGTATCGTGGCATAAGCCGTTTGCCTGCTTCAAGTCGGCCTTCGCTTGATTTTTTGTTCCAATGGGCTAGCGAAGCCGAAACGATTCAAGGGCATAACCGCTTGTTGAATGATGTTGCCGCTCGCTTGACGGAAATGTTTGCCGCAAAGGGTTTTCGCAGTGCCATACTTAAGGGCCCGGCAAATGCAAGACTCTATCCGGATCCGTTTGCAAGGCAATGTGGTGATATCGATATTTGGGTTGAAGGTGGCCAACAAAAAGTAGTTGAGTTGCTACAAAGCTTGGATTTGTTTGAGACCTTTCAAAAGGTGCGGAGGTTCGATTACAAGGCTTATCGTGAAGAATTACATAAACGTTTGTCGTTATTTTCGTATCATCATATTCATTTGTATAAAAAGGTTGATGGCGTTTCGGTTGAGGTCCATTTTAGGCCGTCTTCTCCGATTCATAATCCGATTGCGAACAGGCGATTTCAATGTTATCTGGAAAATGAAATAAAAAATTTGGAGCTTGTTGCTGAGGGATTTTACGTACCCTCTGTAAAATTTGCGCTGGTCATGCAGCTTCAACATATCCAGAATCATTTTATTGAGTCGGGTATTGGTTTAAAGCAGCTTGTTGATTATTATGTGCTTTTGCAGAATGTATCGGAAAATGACCGTGTTGAGGTCTCTGCGCTGTTGCGTCGTTTTGGGCTACACAGGGTTGCTGCTGCGGTGATGTGGGTGTTGGAATACATCTTTAAACTAGATGCTCAAAAGATGCTTTGCGAACCGAATCGTACATTGGGAATGATTTTGTTAGACGAAGTTTTTAAGGGGGGGGCGTTCGGCAGTTATGCCCCAAGGCTTAAACGCGTTGCCTTTTTACGGTGGTTTGCAAGAATGCATCGACCATTGCAATTGTTGCGGTTTGACCCGGTAGAAGTAATTTGGGGATTTTTCATGAACTGGATTGAATTTATACGCTTGATTCCTTTCCGTGTTAAAGCGAGAAAGCTTTCTTTGAAGGGATATTGGGCTTGATGGTTTCAACACAGGCATGCATACTTTTAACTTTGCTGCGTTCTGCACTGACTGGTGCTGAATCTGAGTGTTCTTGCTCGCCAGAAGAGTGGGCTGAAGTTTATGCATCTGCAGTAAAACAGTGCGTTGTTGGGCTTGCGTATCAGGGCCTTTGCCGTTTGCCCGCATCCCAATGCCCGCCTCGTAAGATTATGATGCGGTGGGCGAGAAATGCCGAAGCGATTAAGGGGCATAATCTGTTGTTGAACGACCTCTCGGCTCGTTTGACGGCAACGTTTGCTGCAGAAGGATTTCGCAGCGCCATTCTTAAAGGCCCCGCCAATGCAAGACTTTACCCTTATCGTTTTGCAAGGCAATGTGGTGATATTGATATATGGGTTGAAGGTGGTAGGCAAAAAGTAGTAGACTTGCTACAACATTTGGGAATGTTCAAAGTTCCTCCGAAAATTAGCTGGTTTGATTATAAAGCTTATCGCGAAAGTTTGCGCGAAAACATATCAGTCTCCTCTCCCCATCATATTCAATTGAAACAAAAGATTGATGGAGTTATGATTGAAGTTCATTTTAAAACATCATCAGGAATCTTTAACCCGTTTGCAAATAAACGATTGCAACGATTTTTGGAACAAGAGATTGAAAGAAGCGAGAAAGTTGCAGAGGGCTTTTGCGTTCCTTCGGTAAAGTTCACGTTGGTTATGCAGCTTGCTCATATCCAACATCATTTTTTTAAAACCGGTATTGGGTTAAAGCAACTTGTTGATTATTATGTCCTTTTACAACAGGCTTCGGAGGAAGAACGAGCGGAAGTTTCTGCCATGTTGCGTCGCTTGGGCATGTATAGGACTGCAGCCGCATTAATGGGAATCCTGAAAATTATTTTTGGCCTAGAAGAACAGAAAATGCTTTGTTCACCCAATTTTAAATCGGGTGAACTGTTCTTACGCGATGTCATTAATGGTGGTGCTTTTGGCTGTATGGCGGAAAGAAAAAAGCATGGGTTCTTGAGGGAATGGATTGGCTCTATGTTTCTCCCGTTCCAATTATTTTGGCTTGATCCCGTAGAAGTTTTTTGGAGCGTTATCTCAAGATGGGTTGGCTTTTTGCGGTCTTTATCTATTCGGCTTAGAGCTAGAAAATTAGTGGTGAGAACCCTTTTCCAGAAAGATAAAGCCGTTGCGAACGTGTAAATTGTCGCAATTGGAATAAAAAACACCTCTGTCGAAGCAGAGGTGATAGAAAAAAACAATAGCGCTAAATTATTCAGCGAAGTAGGCCTTGGCCTTGGCGATGACGTCTTCGACCTTGACCATGGTGAACTGCTTTTCGTT
>CAMZFJ010000190.1 GCA_947306025.1 uncultured Fibrobacter sp. | reverse complement strand
TTTTGCGTTTTTAGCCAAAATTTCAACATTCCTGAAAGAAAACGGAGACATTTAGCACAGTCGTGTTCCAAAATTTTCTAAATTTACGCTCAATGGAAACGACATCGATAGTTTTGCCTAGCGCACTGACTGCGGAGAACAGCAAAAGGCTGCTCTCGAATTGCAGGAGTGCCCTCTCCAAGGGGGAGCTTTATCTGGACGGATCAAGCCTCACCTCGATGGATTACAGCGCCGATGCCTTTTTTGCACTTTTAGCGGAACTTTCCCAAAAGACGGGTAACAAGCTCGTCCTCGCGCACTTTACGCCCGAAATCAAGCAACACTTGCAGAACCTCCGCAAGATGGAACCACCCGAAAAGCCTGGGCGCGAGACAAACAATATTCTCGAAATGTTGGGCAACATCGGGTTCATGCTCATCCGCGAAACATTCGAAGTTCTCAAGCTCTTGTTTATGTCTATCTACTGGACGATTATCGGTCCGTTCGACAAGGGTAAAATCCACTTTGGCGGTATCACCAAGCAGATGTTCAAGTCGGGCAGTGAAGCCATGGGAATTTGCTTCTTGTTCGTGGGACTCATTTGCCTTACGATGGCTTTGCAGAGTTCAGTGATGCTGAATGCAGTGGGCGGCGGTTCTTATCTCGCTTCGGGGCTTGGGTTCCTCATTTTTGCAGAAATCGGCCCGCTCCTCACGACGATTATTTTGGCCGGGCGTTCCGGTAGCGCCATGGCGGCAGAAATTGCAAACATGAGCGTTTGCGAAGAAATCAAGGCTTTAAAGTCCATGGCGATTCCGCCGGTGCAATACCTCGTGGTTCCGCGATTCATTGCGTTAAGCGTCACGACGCCGATTCTCTCGTTCAGCGCGTCTATCGTCGGTAGCTTCGCCGGATTCCTCATTGCGTATTTCTTCTGCGATATTTCCTTCTCGAATTACATGATGGGGCTTCGCGACGGCATCGACCCGATGACCTTCCTCAAGAGCACCATCAAGGCACTCGTGTTTGGCTGGATTGTAACGCTCATCGCCTGCAATAAGGGCTTGAACGCCCATGGCGGTGCAGAAGCGGTCGGTAAGGCGACAACTTCAAGCGTTGTGGCGGCCATTTGTACCATCGTGATTTCCGATACCCTTTTCGCCTTCATTTTCTACTAGAGGTCAATATGGACGAAATTCTAAAAGTAGAACATTTGAAAGCGAGCTACGGAAACGAAACGATCCTCAAGGATATTTCGTTTGGCGTGCGCAAGGGTGAAATCCGCATGGTGCTTGGAAGCTCCGGTTGCGGTAAGTCCACGCTTTTAAACAACGTGTTGAAGTTTATCAAGTCGGACGAAGGCACAATTACTTACTTCGGAAAGAAGTTTGGCCCCAAGGATGGTCTCAATAGCGAGACCCGTATGCGCACAGGCGTCTTGTTCCAAAGCGGCGCACTCCTTGCGGACTTGACCGTTGCCGAAAATGCGATGCTCCCGCTCAAGAGGAGCATGCCCTACATGCCCAAGAGCCAGATGGAAGCCATCGTTGCAGACCGTCTCGAAAAGGTGCACTTGCTCCACGCGTTCCACAAGTACCCCGGTGAAATTTCTGGCGGTATGAAGAAACGTGCTGCGCTTGCCCGCGCGATTGCGCTCAAGCCGGAGCTCTTGTTCTGCGACGAACCTTCGACAGGCCTCGACCCGGTGACCGCCCGTTCGCTGGACGAACTGCTCCTCGAACTTCGCGACACACTGGGCGTTTCGATGGTGATTGTGAGCCACGAATTGGAAAGCATTAAAATCGTCTGCGACCGCTTCGTTTATCTCAAGGACGGCTACGTCCTGAAAGATGCGACTTTGAAAGAAGGCATGGAATCCGACGATCCCATCCTCAGGCATTTCTTCAATAGGCAGTGCCCGAAAGAATACAATGCCGAAGACTTTTACAACTTTGAATTTATTGATTGAGTTGAAAATATATGGAAACTACCCGATCCGAAAGAATTAAACTAGGCGCATTCATGCTCTTTTGCGGAGTATTGATTTGCATATTCCTAGGCTATGTGCTCAAGCGTTACCTAAGTGAGCAGTTCGACAACTACTACACCATTTTCGACACGGACGTGAACGGGCTCTTTGTCGACGCCAAGGTGAAGTTGAACGGTATTGCCGTCGGTAGCGTTACAAGCATCACGATTAACGAAGAAAACTTGAATCAAGTTGTCGTTGCATTCAAGGTCACCCAGGGAACACCAATTAAGAAAGGAACACGAGCAGGGCTCACCGCGGGCATGAACCTCACCGGTGAAAAGCAAGTCATCCTTTCGGGCGGTACTTTCAGCGAACCCAACGTACCCGAAGGCGGTTACGTTCCCGCAGCCGCTTCGATGTTCGACCAAATTACAGGCCAGATGGGCGACATTTTTAACAAGGCAAATCCAATCATTGACGGGCTGGGCCGCATACTGAATCCAGAAAACGCCGAGAGCATTTCTCGTACGCTCAAGAACCTCGAAAAGACGACCGAAAACTTGAGCCACTTGACCGCCGACATCAGAAAGCCTCTCAACACCATGAGCAAGTCTGCGGTTTCGCTGCAAAAGATTCTTGCGGAAATCGAAGAAGCAAAGCTTGCCGCCAAGGCTGACACAAACCTCACCGTGCTCAAGGAAAAGCTCGAAGCCATCGATACCAAGGGCCTGAACGAGAACTTGATGCAGACAGCAGAATCGATGAACAGCCTTACGAAGCGTGTCGATGCGATGGTCTACAAGAACGAAGACCAGGTTGGCAATGCCGTGGAAGAGCTCAATACGATTCTTGAGAACCTCGAAGAATTTACCCAGAAGATTAAGAACAACCCGTCCGCACTCATCCGCACCGAAGGCAAGAGCGGTCGTTAAGAAGGAGAATTGATTATGAAAGTAAATCGTTTGTTGGCAGTAGCCGCCCTCCTTTCGGCATTCACGCTCACGGGTTGCCTCGGCGGTTCCACAGAACCTTCCCGCTATTACACTATTTCTGCTGAATCGATTTCGACCTCGGGCGCTACAAGCGATACCCGCGTGCATGTCAAGAAATTTACGATTGATCCGGCATACCAGCGCAGCAACATTGTCTACCGCGAATCGCCGTATGACTTTATGTTCTACGATTTGGATTTGTGGGCAACGCGCCCGGAACAGATGCTCACGCAGGTTACAGGCGAATACTTGATCAAGAGCAACTTCTTCAAGTCCGTCGATTTAAAGCCGATGGGTAAGCCGGATTTTGAACTCTTGGGCAATGTCGATGCGATTGAAGAAATCGACGAAGGCAGTTCGCAGTACGCCCACCTCGCCGTGCAGCTCACGTTCCGCAAGGTCGGAGAAGATGCTCCGCTGTGGGAAAAGCGCTACGACGAACGCGAAAGCATGAGCAAGCGCGATGCACACTCCGCCGCCGAAGCACTCTCGAAGCTTTATGCCAAGTACATGCAGGATGCGCTCGCGAACATTGCGGGAGTGAAGTAGAAACTTAGTTACTAGTTAATAGTTACTTCGCCCTTCGGGCTAGTTACTAGAATTTAGTTATTAGTTAATAGTTACAAGCACCTTCGGTGCAGTTTCTAGATACTAGTTAATAGTTAGTAGTTTCTAGAAGATTTAAATTACAAGAAGTATCTTGTTTAAAGCAATCTAGTAACTAGAAACTCAAGACTACAAACTGCGGCAAAGCCGCCTCAGTAACTAGTAACTCAGAACTCTTAACTGTTGCGAAGCAACCCCTGTAACTGGATCCTTCGCGGCTATTCGCCACTCAGGATGACGGAAGCAGCCGCCTATCCCCGATGTATCGTAGGGACGCTGGCTAAAAGCTTTTTCGTGTAGTCGTTCTGCGGGTTCGTAAGGACGATATCGGCGGGGCCGTGTTCTACAGCGTGTCCAAAATACATGACCAGAACTTCGTCGCTCAAGGCACGAACCACCTGCATATCGTGGCTGATAAAGAGAATGGAGAATCCAAGTTCATTGCGCAAGTCATCGAGCAAATGGAGAATTTGCGCCTGCACCGAAACGTCCAAGGCGCTCGTTACTTCGTCACAGAGCAACACTTTCGGGCGAACCATCAAGCTGCGCGCAATGCAAAGACGCTGACGCTGACCGCCCGAGAATTCATGCGGGAACTTGTCCATTGCACCCGCCGGGAGCGAAACTCGTTCTAGAAGTTCCCTAGCGCGTTTGCAAGCTTCATCAAACGAAACGCCACGAGCAATAACAGGTGCGGTCAAAATTTCAGTTACCGTTTGGCGCGGGTTCAAGCTACTGAACGGATCCTGGAAAATCATCTGCACCAAATCCGAAACTCGAGCAGCATCCTTTGCCGTGCCTACTTTTCCGCCGTTCACCGGAAGTCCAAACAAATTAACATTTCCCTTAGCAATGGGAACAAGCCCGACAAGCGACTTTACAAGCGTTGACTTTCCACAACCCGATTCCCCCACAATCGAAAGAATCTTCCCTTGCGGGAGCGTAAAAGAAACATTGTCAACAGCAGTAAAATAATCCTTGACTTTGCTAAAAACGCCACCGCGAATCGGGAACCTTACCGTAAGCCCGTTTACTTCGATAGCAGGGACTGTACTATCAAATTTTTCGATATTCATCAAGCGTCCAACTCGGCAAGAGCGTCCTGAACGTTCTTTTCGGTCGCAATCAAAATTTGGCGACACTTACGCAATAGTTGCGTAGCCTCTTGAACCTCCAGAGCAAGTTCATCAATTTCCATCTCGGAATTGTCGATTTTCGAGAGAATTTCTTCTAAACGCGCCATTGCGTTTTTATATTCAAAATTTTGCTCACTCATGTTCACGAATATAGTTAGATTTAATTCAAATGAATTTGTTCTATCGTTCCATATTACCCCTTTTAGCGTTTTTCGCCTTTTTCGGCATATTTCTTGCCGGATG
>CAMZFJ010000189.1 GCA_947306025.1 uncultured Fibrobacter sp. | reverse complement strand
AAAATAATGACGGCTGTCGCGCTCACATTTCTAATTTCAATGTCGTTCGCGTCAACCAAAGTCGTCAAATCAAAACTGGGAGACATTGAACTTACCAATCAAAAAGATGGTGGTTCAGTTGTCTGTACCGCAGGCTTCAACGACGAGCTGAAAATTCTCAAAGAATCAGAAACAGCAGTTCTCGTCAAAGGAAAATGCGGACCTGGTTGGGTCGAAAAAACCAAAATTGAATACGTCGCACAAGGTCCCGGAGATAAAAGCATCACCATGGACAACATTGGTGTGCAGGCCTGGATAGATAACCCAAGTGCCATTTTCGTTTTGGAAGGTAACGACATCGACTTTGAAGGTGTGGATATCAACCGCAACTTCAAAGAATACTTGACCTACACGATGGATAGAGAACAAACTGAAATTCGAAATGGAGAGAATTAATCTCACACATCAAACCAAACGCGGTCCCCAAAGGACCGCGTTTTCTGCAATTTATTTTCTAATAAACTTTAGATTTTTTTGTTCACCAGACGACAAGGTAACAACGATGCCATAAATTCCCGGCGATAAAGCCGACAAATCTAACTGGTTTTGGAACAGCCCCCTAGAAGCATAGGCTCCATCAACAGAATAGACTTTATAACGGCACGTTTCAGTTCCATATACACGCAATTTATTTCCTTCCAATTTCACATCGAAACGAGAAACATCCTTATTTGCAATAAACCGAGTAGTTCCATCTGATGACGAATCTGCTTTTTCCGCCTTAGCTTTACGGGCATCATCAAAGAACGAAGTCATCTTACCCAAGTTTTCACTCGAATACATTTCATTTCCACCATGAGTTCCGCCCGGCACTGAAACAAGCTCACTTTTCACCTTGTACTTTTGCAAAGAGTCATAAAGTTCCTTGCTTTGCTCCGGATTCACAATTTGATCAGCCGTTCCATGGAACAATATTGTCGGAGCATCATCTTCACTGGCATAATACGGCGAACTTGCCACCATCCATTTATCCTTGTTACCTTCTCGTTCGGCACCGATAAAGGCGCCCTCATAAGTCCCCGAACCCATAAAGTTATTGATAGGGTTCATGGTGTAAATATCTGTCGGTGGAGACCAAAGTGTAGCCGCGTCAATGCAGCTGCTGAACGAAGTAAAACTTCCAAGGTCACCTTCCAAATCCACAGTTACCGAACCCGACTTACCTTCTTTTAAGCCGCAGGTCGTAGCAACCAAACTTGAAAGGTGACCTCCTGAAGAAAATCCTGACATAGCGATAAACGATGTGTCTATTTTGTACTTATCCGCATTTCCGCGCAGATAACGCACTACAGCCTTGAGGTCGTGCAACTGGGCCGGGTAAATGGCATCGCTTGCCGAACGATGATTCGGTGTAACAACGGCATAGCCAGCCTTAAGGAGCGCTGCACAAATTGTATTCAAATCGGCCGAGCCTTTTGAATTATTCATACTCCAGGCACTGCCGTAAGTGTGAATCACCACCGGATATGAATCCTTGGCCTCTTTGGGCAAGTATATATCCATTGCGTGATATTTTTTCTCGTCACCGACGTAGTTCACATCAGCAAACTTCTCGGAATACTCCATTTTATTGTCGCCGGATTGAGGGCCGCCAAAGCCGCCTCCGCCCATACCGCCGCCCCACTGGGCGAACGCAGAAATAGCGGTAAAGCATACCGCCATAGTGATTTTTTTCATGTTCACTCCAATCAACTACAGCCCTAACACAGAACTGCATCCACATATAATATATACACAAAATAGTCCCACAAAAAAGTGGAACTATTAGTTTCGTTGTTCAGAATTACAACCAGGGGTGCTCAACCCGATTAATTTACTCTATCAGCTGTCCATCGTCATTACACAAACCGACGAGAATGCTGTTGCCATCAGAATCCACTTTTAGCAAGCCATATTTAGCTTTTTCGTATTTTTTAGCGGAACCTTCCTGGAAAAAATAGTTATCGGCTCCAATAGTCAACCGTCCCAAATCTCTCTTATAACGGATTATAAGTTCTCCATCGTTCACATTTTTGCCGCTCTGCAGGCGCACGAACTCGGCAATCCTGTCGCTGCCCACCGTTACCACGATGTAGCCAGATTTAGAATCATAGCCAATCTTATCGAAGATTTGATAATTCAACGCCATATAATCGCCCTGCATCATCGACCGCGGGTCAACAGGCGCAAGGCGCAACAAGACTTCAGAGCCTTTGCCAATCAGCGTTTCTTTTTGTACCACCTAAAAGGCAAAGAACAGGAGTACCAATATCAGGTTCACTGCTAATACAATTTTATATTTTTTGCTCATTTGATCACGCGTTTAACAAAGTAAAACATCAGCAAGAAAAACAATCCCGAAGCCATCAGCAAATAAGACTTGTTTATCAGCAACATATCTAAATCGTAATAGAAGTAGGCAAGTCCACCAACAAATGCTGCAGAAAAGAGAACCAAGCACACATAGTCGAGAACCAAAAACGACAGCAACATCCCTACAACCGGCAAAGCCATAGCAGGATACAACGCTGTAGACATACTGCAAGATAGCGCCAGTATATAACCAACAATCAACTTGTCGCCTGTAACATAATTGCGCAGCAACATACAAGCAATAACAAAACTGATTGCAGCAAAGACAATTGCAAATGCAGTATTGTCGCCGTGAATAAACCATATAAGTACTACGGATACTGCGGCGGTAGCAAACCGGATGGTTTTCAGGTAGTCTTTAATCACAGTTGAAGCAAACCATTTATCTCTGATGGTGGCTGCAAATATGCCCATGTAGGCTACGATAATCGCAAAACAGGACATTTCAATATTGCGATCTTTCATGTTATGATCAGTTAATAAATCAAAATACGAAAAACAAACGAGCGGCAACACCACCGCGGCATAGCAAATCAGCATCTGCCGGCACGAACGCATCTTGCTCAGCGCAAATGACAAAATAGCCGCCACAAATTGCAACGCAAATGTCAGAGTCATATGATCAAAGCCTGCAATATACCCGAATGTAAACCCGACAATAAATAGCGGAAACGCCACCAACAGCAACAACACATCATTGTTGTCGGACTCTGTGTCTTGCGAAAAGACTATCGCACAAACAATTGCAACCACCGACAGCATGCCGTATATAGCCAAGTGACCTTGCACAAAAATCGCCACAATGCCAACCAACAGCGAAGCAATATTTAATCCGCCGAAGCCCATCACAATCAGCAAAGGCCAAGGGAAATGTTTGGATTTACGGCTGTTATTTTCCATCATCGCTCACCGATTAATTTGTTAAAGTTTCAGATTTTTCTTGTTTCCACTTTCTGTATTGCTGTACAATAGCGAATGCTGATGCGACCAAGGCCGCCATCATTATCATCAAGTTGAGCATCAGTCCGCCTAGCTCCAGTTCAAAACATTTGATAAAAGCGCATTCCAATACACTCAACGCACCGATGAACAACATTGAAAACAGCCATATATTCTTTTGCGTCAACGCGTACCATGTTGTTGCAGCGGCTACAGCAAAAGCCATCAATAAATTTTGCGCATCATCACCAGAAAAAATCACATAGCACAAGACAAACACCGCTATGCCGAATTCAATTGTGAATAAAATACTTGTAAAACAAGACGGCGGGGCGGACAATTGAGGCAGATATTTCGGAGCAAAAATAAAAAACGAAATCCACGCCGCACCATAAAGCATAAGCTCAGTCGCAAACCAATCGTTGGAGGGGAAAAGAGGAATCACGCCCATCGAAATAAGCGCAATAAAGATCGCCCAAAGCGGATAGAAATCTGCAATAAACACCCACGCCAAGATGCATAACGCCCATGTGAGGAAAAATACGTAAGAGTCGGCCTTGGTCTGGTACACTTGTCCGAATATAGCCCAGAACACGCCCACAAGCCCACATAGCACAGATACCGTGATTTTGCGGGTAAAGTCACTCATTTTCACTTTCATCACCGCAGAAAAAACAGCAAGAATCAACGCTACGGCTATGCCCATTTTGACCAAACGGTGCATATGTTCCCAGTTGTAGGCGAAGAAAAAGATTATGCCCGCCAACATCAACCCTGAGCCTAATGTCAGCGTAAAAATTTGCAAGAACTGCATCCAAGCCTTAGCATCGGCCAATTTAGGCTTGTCGCTCCCCGATAATATAATTGAATCGTCCATAATTATAACAACAAAAAAAGTTACATACTAAAGAGAAGCTGAACACGAATTCGCGCTCAACACGTGCGGCGCATTAGGCCCAACAAATCCCGTAATTTTTTCACCCGAAGACGAAGCGATGTGAGATTCAATCAGTTTAGCCCAAGCCATCAATTGAGCCCATTCCTCGGAAGTGTAATCAAATTCCGCATTGCCATCATCTTCGAGGTCATAGCTCCACGGGACATTAAAGAGAATACGGTCACCCTCTAAAAAGGTACCTCCAACGACATTTCCATAAATGTCCCTCAAAACGCCTTCTAGTCCATACCTTTGTCCTTCAACACCCTTGTCTACAGGCCCATTAAGCATATGAGCAACGAATCCATACACCTGCGTTTGCCCCTGGTCAACTTTACGCAAAACAAGGATTGACGGGCGCATAGAACCAGCCATGTTCATAACACTAGTATTTGCTATAGGTTTGTTCATGTATAAATAGCTAGAAACAATACCATACTCATCTTTCCACGTAAATAATTTATTCATTCCAAAAGAGGTTTCAGAACTCGCAAGAGCCATCCCATTTGGATACTCCGGAGACGAGCAAAGGGTATCATATGTTTTCGAAGATGAATTTACGGCAGGATTCGTCGAGTTATCAGAACAGCCTGTAAAAAAAGCAGATACGGAGCCGATAATAAGAACGCTTGCAATAGACAAAAATTTCATTTAATTTCTCCTTGCTATACTTAATATATAAAAAA
>CAMZFJ010000188.1 GCA_947306025.1 uncultured Fibrobacter sp. | reverse complement strand
TTTGGCAATCAAAAAGGGCTCCCAGCAGACGTCGGGAACCCTTTTGTTGTTCTAAGGAGGAGTTGTATGAAAAAGGAGCTTATGAATTTTTTTTAGGCGTTAGCCCGATTGCCGGTTAGGCAATCGTGATTTTGCGGGCTGCGGCCTGAGCTTTCTTGGCAAGATCGAATTTTAAGATACCGTTTTCCAAGGAGACTTTAATGTTGTCTGTATCGATATCGTCTGCCAAGCGGAAGCTGCGTTCGTAAGTGAACTTTTCGTCCTTGCGGGCGCGGGTGGCCTTGACAGTCAAAATATTCTTTTCAACTTGGATGTCCATATCTTCTTTCTTGACGCCCGGCAGCTCAACTTCGAGAGCAAAGCCGCCTTCGGTTTCGTAGTAGTCAGCCTTCGGCGTGTAAGTGCATTCGCCCTGTGCGTTTGCTGCGTTCAAGCTGTCAATGAAATTCTGGATACCATAGAAAGCGTTCGGAAGAATCTGTGTGTTCATCATAATTTTAACCTCTTTTTGTTGCGGGCTCGGCGTTTACCGTTGGCCCTTTTGTTTTACACCCTACCTTAAGCTAAAGCCGTGCCAACTTTTTTAAAAAGCGCGCTTCGCGTAGAAATTTTTTTGAAAATTTTTGCCTGCTGCTCGGAAAATGCCGAAATTTGCTCAAAAACGTTAATTTTGAATAGGGCAAAATGCAGAAAAACATCGAATTGGGTGAATTTTTGCCAGTTGCCGGGGTGAATCGGGCCGCAGTATTTCATCGCGAAACGCCCAGTGTTTCGTGCGTGAAACGTTCGGTGGATCAAATTGAAATGGGGAGTGTTTACCCCTCTTCCATCGCTTTGCGTAGGTCTTCTTCCGAAGGCAGAACCTTGCGAACATCTTCAGCTGATTTATAAGTGGCTACCCCCATTGGATTATCGTAACCTTGTATGAGAAACTCCACAAATGTTTTATCCGCTTCCTTGCAAAGTACAATGCCAATACTCGGATTTTCGAACGGCTTCTTGACTTCGCTATCGAGAATGCGCAGGTAAGCACTTAGTTGTCCGAGATAAGCCGGCTTGAAAGCCCCTTGCTTCAATTCGACTGCAACAAGAGCCGTCAATTCCCGGTTGTAGAAAAGCAAATCAGGATATTCGTCATGCCCGAACTTTTCCAGATGGTACTGATTACCGACAAATGCGAAGTCACGTCCGAAGGTCATGATGAAGTTTTTAACATTGTTGACAATAGCTTTTTCGACAACTCGCTCGTCAATATCCGCCTTGTCGCGAACGCCCAATTCCTCGACATTGATAAAATCGAGCAGATATTCGTCTTTGAACATCCCGATAGCCTGCAAAGCATTCTTTGTGCTGTGCATCGTGTTGGTAAAGTTATTCGGCAATTTTCCCTGATGGTGATAAAGGTCTGATTTGAGCATGTCGCGGAGCTTGTTTTTGTCCCAATGATTGACGAATGTCTGGTGGATGTAGAAGAGGCGTTCTTGCAGGTCTTTTGATTTGGTAATAATTTCTATATGATGAGTAAAACTAATTGACAGAAATTCGTTAATCATGTCGGCAACCATCGGCTGCTGATTTTGTGCCAGGAGTAAGGTATAGTCAATGCCTTCCAAATCGGTTGATTTAGTGGAAAAACTGCGTTTTTGATTAAATTTCGGCAAATCGGCAGCCACGGCTGCCGATTTATCAAGCGTTTTATGCCATTCTTCATAAAAAGAACGCATATTTTTTATTTGCCGAGAACCAAATCCCCTCAATCCTGGCAATTCCTTTTGCAACTGTTCACTAATACGTTCAATTGCACCAGTTCCCCAAAATTTCCATCTGGAGCGTTCCGATACGTATCGACCGATTCCAAAATAGAGCGACAATTGCTCCCTATTTACCCCTTTTGCTGCCCTATATTGGCTTTGAAGGATGGCGTTTTTTATCGTATCAACGGCTTGGCGAACATCTGCGGGTGATTTTTCAGTCATTTTGATATCCTTTTTTTGTGAAATGTTGTGTAAACAACACGCAAAAAAATGCGCGTTGTTAGTTGTCGCAGATTTTGCGACAACTGGTTGCTTTTGTGTGGGGGATTTCCAGCGCGTTGCGCTGAAAATGGGATGCTCTTGCGGTACTGTTGGCGGGGGTTTTCCCCGGCGTTACTTGGCGCCCGTTTGGCGGACGCTCTCGAGTAGGTCGTGTTCCTACCAGCTATCCAACAGCATCAACAAAAAGGTTGATGAGCCTCACCGCGAATGCACGTACGGACCAAGAGGTCTATGTCGACTGTCGCGAGGATTATCGAATTACGATAACAATATAAATAAACGCTTTGACGGAATCAAGGGGCTGCTATGACGGCAAAATTTTCTTTTAGGCTAGTCTTCTGCACCAGCTTGGTGCATTTTTTTGAATTCTGCAACAGGTCGTTGCAGAATTTCGTGCTTGTTTGAAGGTTTTATAGAAAATTTAGGCAACAAAGCGACCCCTTGACGTGGCTTATTTGATGGATGTAGATTCTGTATTGTCAGTTAAATGAACGGTGAAAAAAATGAACTACACATTTACAGAACAAGAAGTTGAAATGATGTACAATTGGGGCTATACCCACGAAATAGAGCATGGTTTCGAAGTTGAAGAACAAAAACTATATGATAAACTGGAACGGATATTTACCCCGTTGCAAAAAGAAAAAGTGAATCTCGTAAGATTGTAGATTTTTTTGAAGAAATATGCGCCACATATAAGGGAGTGTCATATTCTTTGCGAATACCCGGAGGCAATTGTATAAGATTTGCTGATATTGATAAGGAGCTTTGCTTTGATACGAAGAAGGCTAAATACACGGATGTGGTATTGGAGGTATCGAAAGTTATAAACAGACTAAAACTGAAAAAACGCGAAAATGTTTAAGGTGGTGTTTTTCAAATTCTCTACCAGCTTGGTGGAGTTTTGGCATTCTCATTAAATCGTTCGCCATTGGCTGCAGAATTAGTGATTTGAAAATCAACACAAATCAGGAAACAGCACATTATGTTCAACGCGATACTCGCTTGGGTGAAAGATGAGAAAGTCTTTCTGAAAGTCCAAAGCGGGACTGGCGACAATTTGCAAGACGAAGACATCCAAAATGGTTTCGTCGATTATTGCCTATGGTCAACATTCAAGCCAGAATGCATCGATATTGATGGTGAACTCGACATGGAATGTTTAGACGGCGGAATGGTTCTTTTTAAGGAATGCGCCGATGCGGTAACGGCATTGCGAGCATGTTACAGGGAGGCGTTTGGAAAGGAATATGATGAGAATGAGGTGGTTGCACTTTTGGAGGAATGATATTTGTATATTCCTTAATGTACGTGAAAGCGTATAGGTAGCTTGAGTTATCATATTTATTATATGGCCAATGGCTGTTTTTTCGGAGGCCGGTTATTATATCGGTTATTATATGAAAAACAGCAAAAAGAATGATTTACGGCTATATCCGTGTAAGTACAGACAAACAAACTGTTGAAAACCAACGATTTGAAATTGAACGTTTTGCGCGAACCCAACAATTACGAATTGATGGCTGGATTGAAGAAACTATCAGTGGAACAAAGAACTATACAAAACGTCAATTAGGACGCCTTTTGAAAAAAGTTCAAAAAGGCGATCTTATTATTTGTGCCGAACTTTCGAGGCTCGGTCGAAGCCTTTTCATGATTATGGAAATTCTGAACATTTGCATGAATAAGGAATGCCGTGTTTGGACGATTAAGGATGGCTATCGCCTTGGTGACGATATTCAAAGCAAAGTTCTTGCATTTGCTTTTGGCTTGTCCGCAGAAATTGAGCGTAATCTTATTAGTCAACGAACTAAAGAAGCTTTGGCTCGCAAAAAGGCGGAAGGCGCTATTCTCGGACGCCCCAAAGGTAGTCTAGTCCCTAATTCGAATTGCGAAAAGAAACACGAATGGATTTGCAAAATGATTTCACGGGGCATGCCCAAAACGGACATCGCCAAGAATTTGCACATTGCGCGCGGGACGCTTTATAGATTCCTTTCCAATGCTGCGACGACTTCTACATCGGCGGGCAGCCAGTTGACTGAATGCAGTTCCGACATGTTCAACCATTTGGCCGCTTCGTGTTCCAGCAGAGTCAATTCTCCGCCAACAACGGAACAGTAGAAACAGTGCATCGTTAGGTGGAAAGTCGGATAATCGTAATCGACTGTGCAGAGAAAATCACCAACAGAGACATCGATGGCGAGCTCTTCTTTCAGTTCGCGGGCGAGAGCTTCTTGTGGTGTTTCTCCGGACTCCATTTTGCCGCCCGGAAATTCCCAACCATCTTTGAATTCTCCGTAACCACGCTGGGTTGCGAAAATTTTGTTACTGTCTTTGATAATGCCTGCTACTACTTCGATGCGTTTCATGTTATCCTACTAAATAATCGTAAATGTCCTGACGAACAGGTGTTTCCAAGATGTATTTTATTTTTACAGCAGATTTGTCTGTGTCTGGCATTGTAAATTCCTGAGCATCTCCCGTTGCATGTAGCCTGCCGAGATAATAAAATTCTTTTGAAGTTTTGTCGTCTTTATTTTTTCTAACAAATAAATCGAGCTTAATGCCAAGTTGATCTGCATTTAATGCATTTTGTACATCGCTGGAGGCTTTGGTTCTGCCTGATTTAGAAACCCAGAACATAGTTTGTTCATCTTCAAAAGAATCTTCATAGCGTTGTGTGACTTTGACGTTTTCATCTTTGTCATAGTTCACAAATATTGGGAACGTTTTTGTCTTTTGATCGTATTTATAGCCACCGATATTTAATGGAACTTCGCCTTTTTCCCAATCTAATAAACGACAAACGTCATCATAAGTGTACTTTGCATAAAGATTGAACGAAGTGTCTTTGTATCTAGTTCCAAAGTATCTTTCATTGCGGAAAAGACCAAAATCAACAACCTCGGTGATTT
>CAMZFJ010000187.1 GCA_947306025.1 uncultured Fibrobacter sp. | reverse complement strand
TGCAACCGGACTTTTTATTTTCGAGCACTCGAAGCGGGAGCACGGATTCTTTAGCGATTGCGGCTTCGCCGGCCCCTGCAAATTCGATATTCCAGAAATTCCAGAGCAAGTTCTTGAGCGATTCGAGCGTGTCGCGAGATGCAGCAACACTGCTATCAAAAAACGCAAGTCCCTCGTTCCACGCAGGAATAGAATCCAAGCAAGAAGGCGCACGCTCTTCAAAAACACACGCCATTTCGCGGTAGCTCATATTCTCGGAACGCCCGCTCCAAAGCAATAGAGCAAGCGCCACAACAACAGCGATAAAAAGTGCAGGCCAGAAAAGCTTAGAGGAGTGCATAGTTACTAGTTAATAGTTAAGAGTTACCAGAAAATTTAAGAGGCAAGAAGCATTTTGTTTAATACAATCTAGTAACTAGTAACTCAAAACTTAGAACTTAGAGCTTAGAACGTGCTCTCTTACCTTTAAGAATATCTAAGCTCTACCAACTAAGTTCTAAAAGCGAAGCAGTCTAAGACCTACCAACTGCGGCGAAGCCGCTATAATCCGTCCCATTCCATCGGACTCTGCCAGAAGTCACGAGCCGTCATCATGTAAATCACAAGACGCTTGCTCTGCATGTCCTTCTTCATTTTCTTCAAGCGACTGCGAACACCAGGGCCACCACCCCAGCTCGTGAGCACTTGAACATCAAGCCCTGTCGCATAAGCGAGGAGAGAACCCGGACCACCGCTCTTCTGATCCACAGATTCAAACACGCCCGTGAACGAATCGCCCATCAAGAGGATCGGAGCATTTTTGCCGCCCTTGTAAGCCTTGTCGCCCTTGTAGATTTTCATACCCGCAAGCGTATCGGCAGGATATTTGGACTTTTCCTTATCGGCCAAATGAGCGACAAGATCGCCTTCGCGGAGCACCACCGTATCCTTCATCACGAGGCTTCCCGGTTGCGGGTTCGCATCGGCATACCAGCTGTACTGCGTCACGCGAGAAGCCAACTGTTCCATTGCGGCAAGCATGCCCGGCAAGGCCCAGTGCGTATCGTAGCGCTGGTAGCTGTAATGCGGAGGTTCGTCACCCGAGCGAGCAGCCTTCAAAGACGGATACAAATCAAGCACATCAATCCCGGCAGCAAGCATTTCGCGAATAAATTCACGACCGTTGACATTCACGCACAAGTCCGCATCAGTCCCTTTAATAAGTTTATCCGCATAGATTTCTTCTTTTACAGGAATCGGCACAACCAAGAGCTGGATATTCTGCGTTTCCAGATACTGTTTGAGTTCAATCATGCGAGGGAGCGGATTGTGGAGGCTGTCCTGAGCACTAATTTTATCTGCAACAAGATAATTGGCATTGCGGCGGAACCAAAGCATGCCGTTGTCGGCCCAAGCATTTTGCTCTTTCGGGAGCTTTGCCAATTTTTTCTTTAATGCTTCGCGGAACTTCTTAGTCGCAGGAGTTGCAGGGCAGCTATTTTCAAGCGAAGCTAGCGTTTCCAAGCGAGCATACGAACTCGTATCGAGCGTGCGGTTCACAGGTACGACTTCACCCGCAGCAGCAAGAGAATCAGCCACGGCAGCAGCGCGCAGCTGTTCATCCGTCAAGCGGAACGCAGGAACTTCAAAAGCAACCCACATCGGTTTCCCCATCGGGTTACCGCGCATCACGGCAAACGGGCGGTTTGCACGGGAGTTTTCCCAAATAGCTCCTGGTGTATGTTGTTCCAAATCCGTATTCAAAGTCGGGTACCAGTACGAAGAAAGCGTACGAGCCCAATTCATCGCTTCTTCAGCATTCATTTCGGCAGTCATGTAATAATTCAAGACTTCAGCAGATTCACCCCCCGAAACAATCTTGAGTTTGCCATAGAACGGAGCACGACCAGTCCAAACAGCAGGCATCACTTCGGCCCACCATTCCACCTTGCCTTGATTTTCACCCGTCCCAGGAATTCCCCACAAACGGCTCACGGTCTGGAAAGCACGAAACACATCCGGTTCATCCCACTTGACAGCTTCGACTTCATTCAATGTTTTTGTAAGGGCGTCATCACCCGTCTGCGCATAGAGAATTTTTGCAAAAGGTTCCCATGCAATCGGCGCTACACCCGCAACAGCATCCGGTTCATATTCCGAAATAGAGTCGAGCATCGGAAACGGGTATTCCGCAATCGAAGCATTGGCCTTTTTGCCAGTATAATTTTCGGGCTTTTCGTCCATCCCCGCCATGCGAATCGGGTTCGAAAAATATGCCGCAAAATCAAGAGCCGCAAGCGTTGGCTTTTCAACGACGCGCACTTGCTTATCGAAATCGAGCACGCGCATTTCGAAGACCGTTACAGGAGCCGCATAAACCGGAATGTGAACCACAGGAGGCGCTGATTCCGTAGCCTGAACGGAAGGATTAACAGACGGAGCAGCACAGGATGCAGCAAGGAACATACCCGCCGAAAGACCGGCAAGGCTCAAGAAAGAAGTCGATATTTTTTTCATTTTCACGTATGGAATAATAATAAATGTTTAGTTGTTGGTCTTTAGCTATTAGTTACTAGTTATTGGTTATTGGTTACTTGCTATTGACTCTCGTCTATCAATCACACTTTTTCTAAATTATACTCGTTATAAATCAAGGAGTCATTATGCCTGCTACTGGTGAACATAATAAATGGATTGCGCTCATCCTATGCCTCATCCCTGGTTTTTGCCTCGCCCCCATTTTCATTTTTCCCGGGATCTGCGGTTTGCACCGTTTCTACGAAGGGAAAATTTGGACGGGACTTCTTTGGCTCTTTACCGGTGGACTTTTTGGTATAGGAACTATAGTTGACGCCATTTTGATAGTCATGAAACCGGAGAAGTACTAGCTAGTGATTAGTGGTCAGTGGTTAGGATTGCAATAAGAATGTTCCTTTTACATCCCTACATACTAACCACTATTTACTAGCCACTGCTTACAAACCACTAAATTCATTCCTGTTTACTAACCACTGCTTACTAACCACTAATTTATGAAACACCTTTTTGTTATCGCAACCGGTAGTGCCGGAAAAATTAGAGACTTCGCCCACATTTTGGGAACCGACCATTACGAATTCAAGACATTAAAAGATATCGGTTTTGACGGAGACATTATTGAGGATGGCAACACGTTTGCCGAAAACGCCATCATCAAGTCGAACACAACGGCTCAATGGCTAGCCAAGCGAAACATCGAAGCGACCGTTCTCGCCGACGATTCCGGGCTTGAAGTTTTTGCATTGAATGGCGAACCGGGCATTTACAGCGCTCGCTACTGCGGTAAGCATGGCGACGACGAAGCCAACAACGTCAAACTGATGCAAAAGCTCGAAGGCATCGAAGACCGCAAGGCCCGTTATTTTTGTGCACTCTCGTACCAGACCGTGACCAAAAACGAAAATGGTGAATTTGTCATCAGCAAGCCAATCATTTTCGAAGGCGAATGCCGTGGCGAAATCAACCACGCTCCCGTTGGCGACATGGGCTTTGGTTACGATCCGCTATTCGTCCCCGATGGTGAAACCAGAACGTTTGCACAGATGGAACTTGAAGAAAAGAAAGTCATCAGCCATCGCGGGAATGCGATTAGAGCGTTGAAGAAAGCGCTTGGGAAATAAACGCTTTAGGACTGTTGCAAAAAACGTGCCGCAAGTTCTAAAAAATCCGTAAGTTCTCGCCAAAAAATCAGTAAACGCTCGCAAAAATTGTGCCATGCTGAAAGTTTTATTCGCTCCGCTACAAGGTTACACGACAGGCATCTACCGCAAGGCTCATGCCGAAATCTTTGGCGGAGTGGATGCGTATTATGCGCCGTTTTTGCGAATTGAAAATGGAAACCCGCGCGAAAAGGATTTGCGCGATTTAGAAAACTTGGAATGCGCCGGGGTCGCAGAAGGGAACGGCGCGCGATTCAAGGTCATTCCGCAGATTATCGCGAACAGCGTAAGCGAATTCAAGACGCTTACCGAAGCCTTGTTGCAAAAGGGTTTCACAGATATCGACTTCAACATGGGATGCCCCTTCCCGATGCAAGTCAATCGCCATCGCGGTGCAGGAATCTTAAGCGATGCGCAAGCCGTCCAAGAAATCATGGACGAAATCAAAAGATTGTCAGGTTCCGCGACGATTGCAAATGGAACAGCGCCGGCAAATGCAAACGGAACTGCATTGTCAAAAGCAAAAGGAAATGCGCCGCTAAAATTTTCTGTCAAAATGCGCCTCGGGCAGGAATCCCCTGACGAAGCGTTCGCGCTACTCCCGATTCTAAACGACACACCCCTCGCCCACATCACGCTCCACCCGCGACTCGGCAAACAGCAGTACAAAGGCGCTATCGACTTCAATTCATTCGAACGATTCTACAATGAAAGCATCCGCTCGTTTACAATGGAGACATCACCAACGTTTCGCAAATATGCGAAATGGAAAGGCGCTACCCAAAGCTTGCCGGTGTCATGATTGGTCGCGGATTGCTCGCCCGCCCAAACCTTGCTGCGGAATACAAGGCTCAATGCGAAAATGCGAACATGACCGAAAATGCAGACGCACAAGATGTTCGCAAAAAATGGGCCTTAAGCGAAAGCGAATTTACAAACAAACTTTTCCAAATGCATCAAGCGATTTTCGACAACGCTTGTCAAACGTATCAAGGCGATAGCCAGATTCTCTCGCATATCCAAAGCTTTTGGGAATATCTGGAGTCTAGCATACCCAAAAAGATTTTCAAGAAAATCAAGAAAGCAGGTAAACTCAACGAATACAACGAAGCGATTGCACAACTAAAATAATCGGAGCGACCAAATCAGGCTCACTGAGCCCGCCGAAGTGAGCCGAGCAACAAAGGAATGAATGGACTCTCGCAATGCGAGAATAACCTAAAAAATGAACAACGTCTATATCGAAATCACAAACGTTTGCAATCTGCATTGCAGCTTTTGCCCTTGCGGTAAGACGCCCTTGAGCGCAACCAAGAACGAGGGCGAGCAC
>CAMZFJ010000186.1 GCA_947306025.1 uncultured Fibrobacter sp. | reverse complement strand
CATTTCCGTTAAAAGCAATGTTCGGAGTCTTGCGAGCCTTCGCCGCCAAGTTCACATGCGAAAGCGGTGTTTGAGCATCTTTAGTGATCGTAGCTGCGACTAGCGGAATTTCAGCAGGAAGAGTTTCGAGAATCAAAATATCATGCGACGAAACAATCGCTGTATCAAGTTCTGCAGCGGTGAGTTTGCGAAGCGTTCCGTAAGCCGTTCCCGTGTTCGTAATTTGGAACGAAATATCCCCGAACAATTGAGCATGCGTATAGACCGGGATATCAGAAGCTTTGAATTCATTGGCATATTCGGCCACAGCCTTTTCGGCCGAGGAACCCGCAGGCATATAGAACAATCGGTTCTTTGCACCGCTCGAATTGAGGAACAACATGCGTTCTTGAACTAATTTATAAACCGCAGCGACTTGCACAGGCGTAATATAATCCGTCGGGAAAAACGTCAATGCAATCATGGAATCTACAGATGCATAATACGCAAGCGTCCCGGCTACGGTATTCTTCTGGGCACTGAAATAAGTTTCCTGATTGAACGTGGATAGCGAACGCGTATCGTCTAATACCATTTGTGCAAAATCATAATGATAATAGAACTTCTTCGAGTTCATAAAATGAACTTCGACGCTGTCCGTACCAAAATCGCTAATAAGAATTTTCACCAAATAGCTCGCACCCATTTCTGTTTTGGATGGATACGACAATTTACGGAACGCCTCATAACCGTCTTGCTTATAAAAGCCCGTATATTGATCATCGTTCTGGATAAAGACCGGAAGCGGAGAATCGCTAGAAGATGAAGCAATTTCACTTGAGGACTCCGGATCGGGCCCGAGATGAGACGAACTAGAAACAGCATCGCCACATCCTTCGGATTGTTCATCACAAGGACGAACGACAGTAGGATTGTCATCGCTACACGCCAGCAAAGATACCATCAATGCAGCAAGCAAGAATTGAATATACGAGAAACGCCCCAAACGCATTATTAGCTCCTAACAAATTATTCTTTCAGGCGTTGATCGCCGTCGCAAACCTCAAATTTATCCGTAAAGTCAAAAATTTGTTCTTCAATTTGTTTATCTGGATCCACTCCGTTACAAACAATAGGAATAGAGCGCTGTTCGTCACAACCATTCGCGACATAAGTTTTTTTATCCGATTCATAGACATTTAAGCAGTCCATTTCTTGACAAGGGCGACCTCCCCAGCCCAATGACGATTGTCCGTAACGGAATACTTTATCTTTGTATGTAAACCACAACTTTTGCAAATGATGATTTCCGCCCCATTCATACTTGACATCCGATACATCCGCAAATTTTCCATTGACATAAAATTCCGCTTTTTCAACACCATATCCAGGTATTAAGGAAAGCGCCAACCCACAAGAAATAGGATTTAACTGCACATACAAGAAACCTTTTTCGCCATCGTAATCGTAAGTGCATACAAGATCAATCTGCGAAAATGTTCCTGTAAAAACGCGGTCACCCCAATTTGTTTTTTCCTCGCATGTGTAAGCATCCAGTTTCGGAACTCGCATTTCAAAAATTTTCGAAGGATCCGTAAGGATTTCACTGGAAGATGAAAGTTCAACGCTAGAGGAAGATGCAACAACGCTCGATGAAGACTCTGCGGCACTGGACGAAGAAACTTCTACGCTCGAAGAGCTGCTTACGTCATTGCGACTTGAGCTGAGCGGAGTCGAAGATGAGCTCGAAGCAATCCATGAAGAACTCGAAGATTCCGGGGCAGGCTCAGTCGAGGAGGAGGACACACTTGATGGATCCTCGGCTGAAGTCGAGGATGATGCGTCACCGCAAGCGACAACGAAAAGAACCATACAGCCAAACAAAAAATCATAGAATTTCATAAAAAGTTCCCTTGTCATCAAGTGTTATTTAATATTCAACATCATAGCCCAATGTGCGCGGGTCACCTTCACAAACCTTGTAATTGTCCGTAAAATCGGCAACTTCACCTTTTCCATTCACAGTTCTGCAAACGATAGGGAGACTACGTTCATTGCATCCATTTTCAATATAAGTTTTTCCATCGGATTCAAAGACCTTCAAACAATCCATACTTTGGCAAGGACGTCCACCCCAACCCATCGTCAATTGCGCATAACGGAAAACATTTCCATTGTACGTAAAATTCAAATTTTCTACGTGGTGGTTACCGCCCCATTCGTATTCGACATCTGCGACATCCGCAAATTTTCCATTGATATAGAACTCCGCTTTGTCAACATTGTAACTCCCCGGAGTAATAGACATTCCCCCAGCGCAGGAATTTGGCGTCAACTGAACATATAGGAAACCTTTTTCGCCATTGTAGTCGTAAGTGCAAATGACATCATGTTGAGAGAGCGTATCCCTTTGGACTTCATCGCCACCCCAAGGAATTTCACACGGAAGCACACCTGCTTGCGGTTTGCGAATTTCAAAAATTTTCGAAGGATCCGTAAGGATTTCGCTAGAAGAGGAAAGTTCTGCACTTGAGGAAGATTCGTCATTTTTCATGCTCGAAGAACTAATTGAATTCAAGGAACTGCTACTGGATCCTATCACTTCGTTCCAGGATGACGAGGAGGAAACAACAATACTGGATGACGAATGTTCTTCGCTAGACGAGCTATTCACGTCATTGCGACTTGAGCTGAGCGGAGTCGAAGATGAGCTCGAAGCAATCAACGAGGAACTCGAATAACTGCTACTGGATCCTTCGCTGGAGCTCAGGATGACGTTTTCAGAGGAACTACTTGACAGAGTTTCAATCTGACTTGAAGATGATGAAGCCATTTCACTCGAAGATGACTTGTTTTCGGCCCATTCAGAAATTGCACTAGATGAATCATCGCCACAAGCTACAACAAAAAGCAAAGCCCCAAGAGGCAGCACCATTCGTTTCATAAACGTCTCCTTAACCGTTTTTACAACTGTAAATATACAACAGACTTTTAAGCAAGTCAATATTTTTATGCAACAAAATACAGTTATTTTTGCAAAAATTCAACATTTTTATAAAAATAAATCACAAAATAAGTCTATATGCTACACTTGTAGCATATAGGAAAAAATTCAAGTTTAAAAAGCCAATCCCCCCCCCTCCATTAACTCGTCCTTCAAGCTCGCGCATATTTTTGTTTACATCTTTTGTTCTTCTTTTTATTTATTTTCTATACGGGTTTTTAATTGGATTAGGGATTACAAGAGGAGTACAAAATGAGAAAGACTCATGCTTTAGCGGGTCTTGTGCTTGGCACAGCCCTTTTTGGCGCAGGCCTAACGAACGCCGTCGCCGCAGACGAAACCCTTAGATCGCTTGCCGAGAAAAACAACATCTACATCGGCGCAATTCTGAATTCGCAATGGTTCAGCGGCGGGCTACCAGGCAATTACGAACAGATTCACAAGCAACAATTCAATATCGTCGTTGCCGAAAACGAGATGAAATTTGACGCCACCGAACCGCAAGAAAACCGTTTCAACTACAACAATGGCGACAAAATGCTCAAGTATGCCAAAGCAAACGGCATGCGTGTGCGCGGCCACGCTCTCGCTTGGCACAGCCAGGTTCCGAACTGGGTCAACAACTACAAAGGCAATAAACAAAAGCTGCTTTCCGTGCTCAAGAACCACATTAAAAATGTCGTCGGACATTGGAGAGGTCAGATTGACGAATGGGATGTGGTAAACGAAGCCATCAGCAACAACGAGCCACAGTGGCGCACCGGCTCTGTGTGGTACCAGGGTATCGGTCCTGAATTTATCGACTCTGCTTTTGTGTGGACTCACGAAGTTGACCCGGATGCAGAACTCTGCTATAACGACTACAACCTCGAACAGGGTGTCAATCCGAAGGCCAAGGCAGGCTTCTTGCTGGAACAGGTGAAACGCTGGGTCAAGAACGGCATTCCTATCCATTGCGTTGGCTCCCAGACCCACGTGGAAGACACCACCACCGATAAGCACTTTATCGGTTCGCCGGATAGCCTCCGCTCCCTCGCCAAGGAACTTGCAAAACTCAATGTCAAACTGAAAATCACCGAGCTCGATATCGGATTCAAGAGCGGCATCAATGTCAGCAAGAGCGACCTAGAACGCCAAGGACAAACATTCCGTCAATACCTGGACATCATCCTCGAAGAACCGAATGCAGACACGTACCTGATTTGGGGCGTTTCTGATAAATGGAGTTGGCTAGGCGGATTGAACAGACAAAAAGGCCTTATCTATGACGACAATTTAAAGCCGAAGCCCGCTTTCGATAGCATCTTGGTGAGACTCCAGACTTTCGAACCGCCGCAGGATACATCCAAGAAAGACACCGTAGCTACAGATTCGACCAAGAAAGATACGACGGCTAAGGATTCTACTAAGAAGGACTCCATCGAATCCATCAAGCAGTACCTCTTGCCGAGCAGCATTTCCATGCAACTTGCAGGCCGTATGCTGTTCGTGACGGGAACCAAGACCGCAAAGATTGACGTATTCGACATGCAAGGCCGCCCAATTTTCAGCGCCGAAAATGACAAGGGCGTATTCGACCTCTCCACAATCGCCGAAGGCCTTTACGTGGTACGAGCGCAAAGCGGATTCTCGAATATCACCAAACGGATTTCCATAAAATAAGTTTCACCTCTTAATGAACTAGGGACTGGGAATTTTCCTGGTCCCTTTTTATTTGACTTTCGAAAACGTTTTATATATCTTTCGGGGTGGTGTAAATGGGTAAAGAGGAAAAAATGAGAAAGATTCATTCTTTGTCACGTATTGCGCTAGGTGCCGCAATTTTGGGTATGGGTTTAAACGCTCACGCCGCAGATGAAACCATTCGACAGCTAGCCAAGGAACGCGGCCGCTTTATCGGAACCATATTGAATAGCGAATGGTTCAACGACGATATCGAACCAGAATTCCAAGAAATTCACAAGACTCAATTCAACGTGGTCGTGGCCGAAAACGAAATGAAATTCGACGCGACCGAACCGAAAGAAGACGAATTCAATTTTGAAAAAGGCGACAAGATGATTAAATATG
>CAMZFJ010000185.1 GCA_947306025.1 uncultured Fibrobacter sp. | reverse complement strand
AGAAAATGGAAGACGGCTTCCGGATGATTCTGGAAGGCATGGGCGAAGACCCGAACCGTGAAGGACTTATCGATACGCCGAAGCGTGTTGCTAAGATGTACGCCGAACTCATGACGAGCCTTACGGGCGAAATGAAGGCCGAAGACATCCTCAAGACCCGTTTCCACGAGAAGTACGATGAAATGATCATCGTGCCGGACATCCAGTTTGCAAGCATGTGCGAACACCACTTTTTGCCATTCACGGGCAAGGCCCACGTGGCTTACATCCCGGGTGATTGCGTGGTCGGCCTCTCGAAGATCCCGCGCGTGGTGGAATATTATGCCCGCATGCCTCAAATCCAGGAACGCATGACCCGCCAGATTGCCGAACTCATTCAAAAAGTGTTGCAGCCGAAGGGTGTTGCGGTCGTTCTGGAAGCGAGCCATATGTGCATGACGATGCGCGGTGTGAAAAAGCCGGGGGCCATGATGGTCACGACGCAGCTTTTGGGCCGTTTCAAGACCGACGAAAAGACCCGCGCCGAGTTCATGTCCCGCATTTACGCTCCCAGATAATTGCGGTATATTGTCGTTTTGTGCCCTGTCCTGATGCAAAGTTAGGGGAATTGGGGCGAAAAATTTTTGCGTATGCTTGTTTGCCGGAATCTTTTGTTCCGGCTTTTTCCTTTTTTAAGGTCGTTATGGATTTTTTATCAATAAAAGGAATTTTACATATATAGTTCCTCCTCATGTTTTGATTTAGTTTAAAAAATAGCCCCCTTTAGGGGTTAATGGATGGGTTGCTGGTTTTGCAAAAAATAAGAGGAGTACTTAGAATGAAATCAAAAATCTTAAAAACAATGGTGTTGGCCAGTACTTTGGCCTTCTTCAATTGTGGTGACGACGCCGTCACATCTGCAATCAATGACTATGCAGCTGGTTTCTCATCCAGTTCTGTCGGCGAAGCTCAGCCAGGCGATGGAGCTTCTTCTAGCTCGGTGGGTGAATCTGCTCAGGGCCAGCAGAGCGGAGAAGCTGTAATTTCGTCCAGTTCTACAGGAACGGCAGAAACGCTCAGTTCTAGCAGCGTTGACGAAAGCTGTTTGGCTTCTAGCTTGCCGAACGCATGTGGTGACAATCCGGCATCGAGCAGCGGTGTTGCGCCGGGTTCTAGTGCCGACGTTCATGATCCTGCATCCAGCGCCGATGTGCAAAAGCCGGCATCTAGCTCTAGCGTAGTTGAAAAACCGGCCAGCTCTTCGAGCGATGCTTCGACAAGCTCAGCAACCGTAGCGTCTTCTTCCAGCGAAAAGAAGGTGGAATCTAGCTCTAGTGCCGAAGCCCCGAAGGGCATTTTCCTTGCTAGCGGTAAGGAAGAAGAAAAGGACCAGATGCAAGTGGAATACAAGACTCGCACCGGCTGGGATGGCGGTGGAATCCTCTCGTATCCGAAGCAGCTTTCTTCGACGCAGAAGCACGGTGTCGTGGTTTGGGGACCGGGCGGCGGTACCGAACCGGGCGCATACGAAGGCATGATCCGTCGCTTGGCTTCTCATGGCTTTGTGGTGATCGCCCTCAAGGAATCTCCGGGTGATGCTTCCCATGCTATCAAGGCCTTGGATTGGCTCGACAAGCAGAACAAGGATTCCAATAGCCCGCTGTTTGGCAAGCTCGACATGAATACGGTCGGCTGCTCTGGCCACTCCATGGGCGGTCTCGAATCTGAACAGGCTGTCATCAAGGATAAGCGCGTGCTCACGGCATTCCTCAACAATAGCGGTGATTGGAATGGCGCTGGCGCCAACAAGGTCGCAACGGATCGCTCTATTGCAATCCTCTTCGGTGAAGTCGGTATGGAAAAGGACAACGCCAAGAACGACTACAACAACGCTGGCGTGAAGGCTCCGGCTTGCCTCATCGAAATGACGGGTGGCCCGCGTAACTCCGAAGGCGGTTACGGTCACGGTTCTGGCTCTTGGGACGGCATGGCTGCAACCGTTGCATGGATGCGCTGGCATCTCGGTGGCGAAACAGAACGCAAGGCTGATTTCGTTGGCCGCAGTGGCAAGTACATTGATGGCAATATCATCGGCAAGCAGGGCAAATGGAAAACCCAGTGCAAGAACTTCTAATCCAATTATAGTTTCACACTCCAACAACCAAAAATCCCGACCCTTGTGGCCGGGATTTTTTTTCCAATCGTCATTCCTGCGAAGGCGGGAATCTATGTGTTTTATACAAATTAACTGTTTGGATTTTTTGTCCACGAGACTTTATTCAAAATGAAGAAAATCTGCGAAATTATAAGGTAGTTTCTAATCAGGTTATGGTAAATAGGAGAACAAAAAATGAAATCCAAACTTTTAAAGACAATGGTGTTGGCGAGCTCGCTTGCCTTCTTCAATTGTGGTGACGATGCAGTCACATCTGCAATTAACAATTATGGTGGGCTTTCGTCTAGTTCAGGTGAAGTTCAGCCGGGCGACGATTCGTCTAGCTCTACATCCGATGTTCAGGGCGGTGGCGAATTAAACCAACAAGGTGGCACCGAAATTTCTTCTGCCGCGGAATCTAGTAGCGCGACAGTCCAAAATCCGGAATCTTCTGCTGATGTTGCCGCAAGTTCAAGCGATGTGGCTCCGGCAAGTTCCTCTAGCGAAGCTAAGGTCGAAAGCTCCAGTTCCGAAAAGGCTCCTGTTGTTAGCTCTTCTAGCTCCGAAAAGAAGGTCGAATCTAGCTCTAGTGAAGCTCCGAAACAGTCCGGCATTTTCCTTGCCGATGGTAAGGAAGAAGAAAAGGACCAGATGGAAGTCAACTACATTGAACATACCGGTTTTGATGGCGGTGGAATTCTTGCTTACCCGAAACGCCTCTCTAGCGATAAGAAACATGCTGTTGTCGTTTGGGGACCGGGTGGCGGTACCGAACCTGGTGCATATGGAGGAATGATTCATCGTCTCGCTTCTCATGGCTTTGTTGTGATTGCGCTCCGCGAATCTCCGGGTAACGCTTCTCAGGGCAAACCGGCTCTCGATTGGCTCGAAAAGAAGAATAACGACCCGAACGATCCGCTTTATCAGAAGCTCGACATGACGAAGGTCGGTTGCTCCGGCCACTCCATGGGCGGCCTCGAATCTGAACAGATGGTGATCCAAGACAAGCGCGTGATTACCGCCATGCTCAACAACAGCGGTGACCTTGGACATTCTGCAATGGCTCAAGTCCCGACCGACAAGACCATCGGCATTGTCTATGGAAACAACGGTATGGAACGCCCGAATGCCGAAGCCGACTACAACAACGCAGGCGTTAAGGCTCCGGCTTGCCTTATCATGATGGAAGGTGCTGACTGGGGTCACGGTTCTGGCCCGTGGGGCGGTATGGCTGCAACTGTTGCTTGGATGCGTTGGCACCTTGGTGGCGAAGATTTCCGCAAGGCTGACTTTGTCGGCACCAGTGGCAAGTATATTCATGACCGTATCATTGGTGGTGATGGCAACTGGAACGGCAAGTGCAAGAACTTCTAATATTTCTATTCTAAACACTCCAAACACCAAGCGCCTCGATCCTTGTGGTCGAGGCGTTTTTGGTATTTGCGGCTGAAGAAACATTTCTCTAATTGTGCTTCGTGTCATAGCGGATACCTTTAATTTTTTTTATAATTATTTGTGGAATCAGGTCATGGAAAGAGTTTCCAAACTACTGTTTCCTAAACACTAACCACTGGTTATTGAATTATGAACGCAGCAATTCTTACCAATGAATTTCCGCCAGAAATTTATGGCGGTGCAGGTATTCACGTCAAGTTTCTCAGTCAGGAACTTTCCAAGCTCTGCCATATTGAAGCTCGTTGCTTTGGCCCGCAGAATGATGATGCGGACAATATTCGTGCAATTGGTTTTAGCCAGAAACTCGAATGCACTCCGGCCGATGAACGCTTCAAGAAAATCTTGAAGCCCTTGGATATCAATCTACAGTGGATGTCTTCGCTGAAGGATATCGATGTGATTCATTGCCATACTTGGTATAGCCATTTTGGTGGTGTTGTTGCAAGTCGTCTTTTGCAGTGCCCGCTTATTCTCACGACGCACTCGCTTGAACCGCATCGCCCGTGGAAGGCCGAACAGTTGGGCGATGGCGGCTATAACATGAGCTGCTGGATTGAACGTACCGCTTACGAAGCCGCTGATGGCGTGATTGCTGTGAGCGAAGGCATGAAGCGCGATGTGATGAAACTTTATGGTGTGCCGGAAGACCGCGTGAAGGTTATCTACAACGGTATCGATCCGGACTTTTATAAGCCGACTTTCGACGAAGAAATTTTGAAGAAGTGGGGCGTGGATCCGAATCGTCCGTTTGTGCTTTTCGTGGGCCGCATTACGCGCCAAAAAGGCATTAGTCAATTGATTCAGGCCATTCCGCAGATTGACAAGAACGCTCAAGTGGTGCTTTGCGCCGGTGCGCCGGACACGCAGGAACTTGCCGACGAATGCAAGGGCTTGATTGAAAAAGTTCAGGCTACGCGCGATGGCGTCGTGTGGATTCAGGATGCGGTGCCGCATACGGAACTTCGCGTGCTTTACAGCCATGCAACCGTTTTTGCAACGCCGTCGCTTTACGAACCGTTCGGCATTATCAACCTCGAAGCCATGAGCTGCGGCACTCCGGTGGTGGGTTCTGCAGTCGGTGGCATTCCAGAAATCATCGTTGATGGTGAAACGGGTTACCTCGTGCCGCTCAAGGCTGTGTCTGCAACGAACTTTGAACCGGCCGATCCGAAGGCCTTCCAGACGGATTTTGCAAACAAGCTTAACAAGATTCTCGAAAATCCGGAACTCGCGAAGAAGATGGGCGAAGTCAGCCGCAAGCGCGCGATTGACGTGTTTAGCTGGAAGACGATTGCCAAGCAGACCTACGACTTTTACGCCGAATGCATCGAACGCTACAAGCGCGAAGGGAAGAGATAGCGGTTTCGCCGCAGTACTCAGTTTGAAGTTGCTAGTTACTAGAAAATCTTTCTGAGCTTAGAAGAAATGCCCCGCTTTTACGCGGGGCATTTTCTATTCACTAATGACTATTGA
>CAMZFJ010000184.1 GCA_947306025.1 uncultured Fibrobacter sp. | reverse complement strand
AGGGCTTCTTCACCGTCTTTTGCAGTATCAACTTCATATCCGCTATGGGATAAGAATCGAAATTTTATGGGGGCCGTTGCCGAAGACATCGATTTGCAAAAAGTTCGTTTGTTGATGAGCGACTTTGCTAAGATTGAAGGTGGCATTACGATGCTCGTGGGCGCTGAAAATGATAGCTTGTTTACATATTTCCCATACGAGACGAGCCTTCATAAAATTGTTGTCGATTCTGTTACTGCCCTTTTGCTCCTTGTACAAGAAGATATTCAAGTCGAACGCTTGTCGCATGAAAATGTGACGCGGTTTGAAAAGTTGGATATTGAAAATCGTAAATTGAGTTTTATGGTCATGCCGCTAAACAAAGCGCCTTTTTATGTAGTGCATGTTGTCCAAAAAAATAAAGTTGTCGCAAAGGTTCAAGATAATCTAAACGCCATTATTTTTGTCGTGGCACTTGTCGTGTTGGCATTGGTGTTTTTAACATGGCTAATTGTACGGTTCCTTTTTAGACTGTTTATCCAGAAGGATTTGAATGATAGCGTTAGTTCGAGTACCATGTTCGAAACGCTTTTAAATAGCGATAACTTTAGGATAATTCTTACAAACGATACGTTTGATATTCTCCATGCAAGCGCCTATTTTTCTGATTTTTTCAATCATGGCAATGATATTCGTGGAGAAATTCTTTGGACTTTTTTCCGTTCCGACTCGTTTAAGAAATTTGTCTATAAAGTTTCGAAGGGCGGCAAAATGCATGCTAGCGAACGGCAAATTATTATTCCTGTTCGGAGTTGCACGGGCGAAGATGCTTGGTGGAAAGTGATTTTCCAATTCCTTGTCGAAGACAATGGGTCGATTCGCTATTTGTTCCTCATTTCTGATGAAACAAGCGGTATTCAGAAAGACACGATTCTTTACACGATTATGTTATCGGTGGGAGTCTCGATTCTTGTGATTCTTGACAAAAATCAAAGAATCAAGTACATGTCTAAGCAACTGGCTGACTATCTCATCATGGATTGGAAAGATGTGAATGGCCTGCCGCTTACCGAATTGCCTAAGTGTGGAATGCATGAGGATGTTGTGGAGGCATTGAAAAAGGCGTTTGATGAGCAAGGCTCCTGGAAGGGAACTTTTATGCTCCAGACGCTCAACACGCATACGGATACGTGGTTCCGCGGCGAAGCCTGTACGCTTAAAGTTCATGACTCGGTTGTGGGTTACATGCTTTCGATGGTTGATATTTCGGAAGTCGTTGAGGCTAGAGAAATCGCAGAACGAGCAACGCAAGCCAAGAGCGAGTTCCTCGCGAATATGAGCCATGAAATCCGCACGCCGATGAATGCCATTATCGGTATGGCTCATTTGATTCAGGAAACGCAACTCGACGAACGCCAGCAAGGTTTTGTCGAACGCATTAGCCATGCGGCTACATCGCTTCTTGGAATTATAAATAATATTTTGGACTTCTCGAAAATCGAAGCGAATAAGCAAGACCTTGAAATTACGCAGCTTGTTTTGCAGGATATTATTAGCGAAGTGGCCGCCCTTGCCGAAGTGCGTATTGCTGGCCGCCCCATCGAATTGATTGTTGACGTGGATCCTGAAATCCCTGAAATTTTGATGGGCGACCCTCTGCGCCTTTCTCAGATTTTCACGAACTTGATAAACAATGCGACGAAGTTTACCGAAAGCGGAAGCATAACGCTGAAAATTAAGCAAGAACAAGTTATTGGAAATAATGTAAAGCTTTCATTCAGTGTCATTGATACGGGTATCGGCATGACAAGCGAGCAGTTGGGCCATCTCTTTAAAGCGTTTACGCAGGCGGATGGCTCTATTACGCGTAAATATGGCGGAACTGGGCTTGGCCTTGTCATTTCTAAATCGCTTGTGGAACTCATGGGCGGCGAGCTTAAGGTTGAAAGCGAATATGGAAAGGGTTCTAGATTCTTCTTTACGATAATGCTTGCCATTGCGCCACAGACTTCTGTACCCAAATGGAAATCTGTGACGACGTTTAAGAATAAGAATGTCTTGCTGATTGACGATTGCAGCAATCTGCGCGAAGTGTTGAGGCATTACCTTACCAAGTTGCAATGCGTTGTTGAAGAAGCCGCCTCTGTCGATGAAGCTTTTGATTTGATTCAGGCGCACGAAGAAGCGGGGGAAAGTCCGTACGATCTCTTTATCGTCGATTACCAGATGCCAATTGTGAACGGCATTGATTTTGTGCAGGGCCTTCCGATTAAGATGAGGAGAATTCCAAAAATTCTCATGCATCCGATTCATTTTGAAGAGAAAAATTACCAGCTTGCAGAAGAAATCGGTTATAACAGCTGCGTGGCAAAACCGTTGCAGATTAGTTCCTTGCTTAGCGCCATGCAGGAGGCTTTCGAGCAAAAACTGACGTATCAAAAGGCTGTCAAGACCGAGAAAAAGAAGATTTTCTTCAAGGAAGCGAAGATTCTCCTAGTCGAAGACAATTTGATGAACCAGGAATTGGCGGTGTCGCTCTTGAACAGTGTTGGGCTTACTACGATGGTGGCAGCAAACGGTAAAATTGCGCTGGATTTGCTCAAGAAGGATGCTTTTGACTTGGTGCTGATGGATATTCTGATGCCGGTGATGGATGGTCTCGAAGCGACGAAGGCGATCCGAAACCGTTCCGATGAGTATTTCAAGACGGTGCCGATTATCGCCATGAGTGCAAAGGCGTTCCAAAAAGACAGGGACGATTGCATTAGCGCAGGCATGAACTCTTATATTGCAAAGCCCATTGATCCGAAGTTGCTCTATTCTGAGCTCGCTAAGTATTTACCTGTTGCCGATAAGATGCCGATAGCGCCAAATGCGAGCGAACCGGAGACAACGCCTTCTGATACTGACGATAGTGTTGTGGCTATGTTCCAGAAAGTTCGCAATTTCGATGCGGCTGCTGGGCTTTACCATGCCAACGACAACAAGAATTTGTTCTTCAAGATTATTCAGGGCTTTGTCCGCGATTACAGTGCTGATGTCCAGAAACTCAAAAGGGCTTTTGAAGCTGTGGACCATGATGAGGCTGCTCGCATTGTGCACACGATTAAGGGACTTTGCGGCACGATTGGAGCGTATCATGCGCAAACGCTTGGTGTGATGCTCGAAAATTCATTGCTCAAAAAAGAGCAGAATTACAGTGAATTCCATGCGTTTATGAAAGCTTTGGAAGAGCTTTTTGGCGACCTTAAAATCGTTATGAAGAATATTCTTTCGGAACAGTCGAATTCGACTACGGTGGTGGTCAAGCATGTTGACCCAGAAGCGACCAAAAAGCTGAAGAATGCGATTGAGGATCTTAAGCCTGCGCTAGAATCTTGCTCGCTGACGAAGTGCAAACGCATTTTTGAAACGCTCGAAAAGATTATATTCTCGCGGGAGCAGGATACGCTCTTGCAGAAGTTGCATAATCAAATTGACGATTACGATTTTACGGCTGCTGAAGAAACGCTACGTCGCCTCGAAGAAACGCTAAAGTAGTGGGTTGAATTTAGACAAGTTTGTAGTTACTAGTTACTTCGCCCTTCGGGCTAGTTACTAGAAGAATCTTGGAAAAAAATCTAGTAACTCAGAACTAGGAACTTAATAAAAGAATTCTTTATTGCACTTCGAGTTTTATCTATAAAATCATCGCGGAAACAAATGCGATTACGACAATTGTCACTACAATAATGCCGAACGGGTTCGCGTTTTTCTTTTTAGCGTAGGGGCTGTTCGGATCGTCACCGAATTCATTCTCGACGATTTCATCGTAGTCGGGGAGGTCGAGGTCGCTGTATTCAGCGCCTTCTTTCCAGCCGGTGTTCTTGTCGCTCCCGCAATGGGGACAGAACGTGGCGTTATCTTTAATTTCTGAATGGCAGTGAGGGCAGTAGAGCATTGAGGTATGAGGTCGGGCTTCGCCCTTTGAGGTATGAGACTAGAGAAATGTAGTAAAAAGTCGTTAGTGGTTGGTAAACAGTAGGAAGTAGACTGTAAACCGTAAATGCTGGAATGTGGCTCTGTGCGTCATTTCCCTAACGGGGCTTGACGTATTCGCCTTGGATATGAAACATGCAAGTATGTTTCTGCATCTCTTGGCTCCAGTGTCATTGCACTTCGTGCATGACTGCTGCGGGAATCAAATGCGAGTCCACAAGTGGCCTCACGCTTGATTTCCTTGCACGTCATTCTGACAACCGTAGGGCGGAAGAATCCAGTTAAGGTCTTTAGTTTTTATATATTGCTTTATATGAATCGCTTGATTGTAATATTGGTATTTCTCTTTTCGACAAGTTTGTTTGCGGAAGAAGCGGAGCAATCGACTTACAGCGGTCGGATTAACGATTCTTCTCATGTTGAATTTGCTTTTTCGTGGGCAAATTTTCAAAAGTTTGAATTCAATGATTTCGCATTTTCTTTAAATGTCTCCTATGCTTTTAATGATTTTTTTCGAGCTTCGTCAGATGTTATGTCGTTACGATTGATAAAAGACGGCTCTGATTATCGTGTTGGAACTTTTCAAAATCTAGTCATGGCTGGGGCTTTTGCAATTGCAATGGGATGTGGGGTAGGCCCTGGACTTGATTCAACTACGGCAATGGGCGTGGCATATCCCTTGATTGGCTTAATGACGGTTTTAAACCCTTCAATGGAATTTTTCTTTGTACGAAAGTACGTCCCGTTGTCTTTGGGAGTGGGGTATAACATGGACTGGTTTGTCTTTAGCCCCGGTCAAAAATTTTATTTCAAGTTCCATTCCGATTTGAATGTTTATCTTAAAATTTCAAATATTTGGATTCATGGAGCCTTTTCTTTAGGGTACTTGGTAACCGATACCTATGATTCCAAGCATGGTTTTCATCCAGAGTTTCGCTTAGGAATTGTTTTCTAGAAAGAAAAAACCGCGCGGTTTAACCCGCACGGCTTTATAAAGCTTTTTGCTTAGTGGCGCTTTTGCGCCTAAAGATTAAAGCTTGTTGTTAGAACCAAGAACGTCGACGATCTTGTGTTCGTACATCTTCTGCATGTTTTCGCGAGCCGGCTTGAGGTACT
>CAMZFJ010000183.1 GCA_947306025.1 uncultured Fibrobacter sp. | reverse complement strand
AAGCAGATGCGCGAACTCGAAAGCAAGTGGGAACAGACGAAGTACAACTTCGAAACCATGCCTCCCGAGACCTGCATCTACGAAGAATCCGATTCTATCGAACAGACTGTTCGCGAATACTTTGGCGACAACACGGACTACGTGTATATCGACAACCGCGACGAATACTTCGCCCTCCGCGAATATTTGAAGGTTCTCTCTCCGGACAAACTCGACAAGGTCAAGCTCTGGAGCTCCAGCGAAAGCTTGTTCGAATACTTCAAGATCGAAAACGACTACGCTCGCTCTTTGCAGCGCCAGGTCCCGCTTCCGCGCGGTGGCAACCTCGTCATTGAACAGACCGAAGCTCTCGTGTCCATCGACGTGAACACGGGTCCGAAGGTCCACGGCAAGGACCAGGGCAAGATCATTCTCGAAACGAACCTCGATGCTTGCCACGAAATTGCAAAGCAGCTCCGTCTCCGCGATGTGGGTGGTCTTATCATCATCGACTTCATCGATATGGAAACGGACGAAGACCGCGAAGCCGTCTATCAGGAATTCCGCAAGGCAATCCGTCGCGACAAGGCTCCGATTAGCCCGGCTCCGATCAGCCAGTTCGGCCTCATGGAAGTGACCCGTAAGCGTGTCCGCGTGAACCTCATGACCGAAAAGACCGAATGCTGCCCGGTGTGCAACGGCAGTGGCCGTATTGCCACGCTCGAGTCTACGCTCGGCATGATTGACCGCTGGCTTGCACGTGCCCATACCAAGGCCCGTCTCCGCGAAGTGACCCTCGTGGTGAGTGCTCCGGTTGTCGATGTTCTTTGCAAGGACTTGAACCGCATGTTCAACTATCTGGAATACAAGCACAACATCAAGATTTCCCTCGTGGAAGATGAATCTGCTCATGTAAACCAGTTCTGGATGTACGACAAGAACAACGAAGACATTACGGATTTGTACAACTTCGCATAAGTTGTCGCTCCCGCGCAGAATGTGAAAAATCCGCAGGCTTCCGCCCGCGGATTTTTTTTGTTCGCAAAAATGCAAAAAAAAACGCCTGCTTTGCAGGCGCCTTTAGAGAGAGGAGGAAGCTCTTATTCTTCGTACAAATCTATGGTGAATCCCTTCGTCTTGCCGTGACGCACACCCCAGAGGAAGTCTTGTGTGCGGTCCACGATGACTCTATTCCCGATCTTGATTTTGTACGTAAGTCTTGCAATGTAAACGCCCGTACCGACGAGTCTTCCCTTCTTGGAACGCATATTCCAGGCGAGGAATATCTTGCCGTCGTTATTGCTGTCGAGGCAGTTGCTGTTGTAGATCGTATCCGTACATTTAAGCTCTCCGGAATTGCTGTTCACGAAAATGCCAAGGCTTGTGAAATACTTTGTCTTATAAATGAGCTTTGTCTCTTCGGCGTATTTCTTCGTGATTTCGGCTATTATGGCAGAATTGCCGTTGGCTATTTCCTTTATTTCTTTCGGGGAATTTATTCAGCTGTTGTAGGCGTTCATGAACTCTTCACCGAGCTTGTATTCCTTATTTACCGCATTGATTCCTTTTTCGGCAATGAGTTCCGTTAGCGTTTTGCCTTCTTTTTCAATTGTTTTCTGGCTTGCATTCTTGACGGCAGCTTCGAGGTTCGTGACTTCATCCTTCACTAGGCTCGATAGGCTCAAGTCGCCAAGGTAATGCCCTTGCGCTCCGTATTCGGTTGCAACTTCCTTTGCCGTTTTGGGTTGGTCTTCCGGAACAATTTTCGGAATAGTCGGTGTGGGAGTTGTGATTATTTCTCTAGAACTTTCTGATTCGCCAATCGTTACGACAGGAGCGCTTGTGACAACGACCTTCTGTTCGCCGGAAATGCGGACGTACGGGTTGGTTACAGGCGTACTTCTGTGGAGAAGGTCCATGTGAACGCCAGGAACCAGCTTGATGGAGTCGCCCATGACCGGGACGTTTTCCTTGTCGTTGCTGGAACTTCTAAAGATGAGTCTCCATCTGAATTTCTTTTCCTTGGCGATGATGTCTGGGACAATATCCTGTCTTTCGGTGAGTGTTTGCTTGAAGAAATACGTGAAGTAGGTTGCGGCTACATCGTCTTCGCAGTCTAACCCTTCACTGAAAGAAACTAAGAGTACTGTAGAACCGTCATCGCTGTAAGAAATATCTGCAGATGTAATGACTGGGCCAATGGAGTCGGCCACATCGCTTGTAAGGCTGATTGTTGTCGGAGCGGCGCCTTCCGTATATTTCCAGAACGGCGTGATCTTTCCGCTATAGACATTTTCGGCACCGCCTGTGAACGGAACGATTCCAAAGCCTCCGGGGGTAGTGATTGTCATTGTGCTGTCGCGATCGTTTGTTTTAACGTTGTCGCTCAGGATCGTCGGGAACTTTTCACCAAATTCTAATTGGATGGAATCCATGGTGACAAGCATTTTGTTCAGCGTGCCAACGGGCTTGTTGAGCTTTGCAAAAACGCTATCGCCGCGACCGTCACCATCCCTGTCGAAGATGCTTGCATAAACAATCTGCGGTACAGGCGGTTCCATGAACGAAATGTTTTTCCAAATAGCTTGTTGCGTTTCGTCTGCGCTAGAGACAATGAGCTTGATTCCCTGAACCGGAGCGCTGGCCTTGACGTAGAATGTCGCCTTGCCGTTCTTGAGCGTAATCGCCGTAATGGGGTTTCCGTTTTCATCGCAAGGCGTGACTGCGACATTGTTTGTAATGACGTAAACGACATCGTCGAATGTGGCCCATTCTTCAAACATCACGTTTACAGGGTAGCGGGTGTTGACCCACTTGCCAAGCGTATCGACGGATCCGTCGACTTCGTTTGCGCCGGTTTCCAAGTTCTTGGCTCCGATTGGAGTCCATTTGTTTTGGTTATCGACACGGGCGTAGAAAATTTCGGGCGAGTCGTACTTGTCGATGACAAATGTAATTTCGTCGTACTGGGTTTCATCGGCTTGCAAGGAGAAGCGCAATTGGTAGGTTCCCGGCGGGAGCGTACGCGTTTGACGGATATCCTCGGTGTTGATGGTGAACCCGGTGTAGCCCGGCTTGATGACGATGCCGCCAAACCAAATGCCAACGCTATCCAGAGGGACGCCTTCGGCGTATGCGCCGCTGCCGATCAAGGTAAAGTTAGACGGGGCCGCTACGGTATCAGTCGTTGTCGCTCCGGAGAAGTCGCAAGAGAGCGCCTGCTTGCTAATGCGCTGGAAAATTTCGTAATTGATAAGTCCGGCATCGGAGAGGTCCTTGGCGAGGATACTTGCTTCGGTCTTCAAGTCGATGGATGTTTTCATCTTGAAGTTCGATTCGGAAGTATGGCGTTCGGCATAGAAGATGTGGAACGGATAGTTGTGTCCTTCTTCAAGACCGAGTGTATCCAGGTCTACTGCTCCAGAAACTTGGGCGTGCTGGCCACCGATATCCACGACAAGGCGGTTGTTGATGAATACCCATACGTCATCGTCACCGAAGAATTCGAAGTACTGGCCAGGAATATATTCGAACGTGGCCTGGATCTTCATGGTGAATCCATAGTTGTGTCTCTTTCCACCGCTAGAAATATTGTCAAAGTAGGGATTCGCTATGGTCCTTTCGGCATCAAGGTATTGGAAGTCGTCAAGCAGGAACAGACCACCTTCGGGGCTTCTGTTGTCTTTTTGCCCGAGCCAGAGACCGTCATTGTCAAGAGTAAGTTCAATGGAACGGCAGGTGGCGTTTGTGACGGGCTGTCCATTCTTTTGGGCAATAACTTCGGGCAAGAACCACTGAGCAATATGAGTTGTGGCTTGGCAGGTTTCGGGGAAGTTTGCTGCCGGTACAGGAACTCCGTTCGGACCAAGGATGGGTTCAACCATTCCCAAGGTGTGGTGTGCACATCCGCCAGAACCAAAGTCTGCACTGACGCCGTTGATGGGGTCGCCGTTTGTGCCTTCTACGGTACCATCTCTTTCAATGTCTCCGTCTGTGCCGTGGAGCCAGTCAAACATCATCACGGGGAGTGTCTTGCTGGGGCAATCGCCTAAAACGCCCGGGTACTTGGTGTAAACTGTCGTTGTGGCTCCAATATCCTTGCCTGCCTTGACCCAGATGGTATCGACTGCAGTTGCGGCTTCATCGAGCGTGAGCAGGGTTGATTGGGCAATTGGCGTTATCTTGATTGAATTATGGATGTCGGTGACGTATTCGTAGCCGATGGTCTGCTTGAAATAGACTTGGAATGAACCCTCGGGCGGTTTAATGTTAGCTTCGAACCATCCGCAGTAATTCTTGACTGTAGTCATTTTTGCGGAATCGCCACCTGCAACGTAGAGGATGGCGGAGGTATTTGTCCACGGAGCGAAGAAGCGGATTGTCTTTTTAGGAGCGTTTTCGTAAGCCGCGGTTATGGTTGCGGTTGCTCTATTATTGTTAATAGTGATATTGATTTTGGTAACGTCTAGATTTAGGCGTAAATTGACGTTGCCCAATGCTCTACCGTTGCATTCTTCGTTGCTATAAAAGGAGATTCTTTGGTTGTTCGTTACATTTTGCTGCGTGTCAAACGAGCCGTCTGCGTTAGGGGTTAGTGCTATACATGGGAGATTACGACCATTTCCTATGGTCATGGATAGAGCGTCGTAAGTGTTGGGTCGACTTTCTATATGAATAGGATATTCTGCGGCCATTGATGGAATGACTGCACATAAGAGTATTAAAAATGTACTAAAGACAAAATTTTTACACCGCATCCACGACTCCCTGAATACTGTTATTCCTTTTGAAAATACATTCAATATTGTGATTTATGTCAATTTTTTTTTGCCGATTTGTAAAATAAATTGCGAAGACTGCAACGCTTGTGAGGAGATGGCTTTGCTAGGGGGAAAAGTTCCGTTTTTTGAAAAAAAAGCCCCCGGAAAACAAGGTCCGGGGGTAAAAACGCGGGTTCCAAAATTACTTTTTTATGCCAAATTCGTCGATTGGAATATTGGGGTGGCGGAATCCCCAGAGGAAGTCCTGGGTGCGCTTGGTAATTCTCTTGCCGTTCACGATAAGACGGATTTCGAGGCGCGCAATGTACACAGATCGGAAGAGCGTCGTGTAGGGAAAGAGTGTTCGA
>CAMZFJ010000182.1 GCA_947306025.1 uncultured Fibrobacter sp. | reverse complement strand
AATAAAGCCAAAGCTCATGCCATGTCTTGAAAAATTCGCGGGCTTCCGGAGTGTCCGCCGCAAACATCACGCCCCCGTTGAAAATTTCGTCATTGAGGATTGGCGAAAAGCCCATCATCTTGGCATTATTCAAGACCTTTTTGCGGTTGATGGCCTTCGATAAGTTCGTGTGGAAATCAAGCACTGCATAAATGCCACCGCGCCATTCGTCAGGAATCGAAAGGTCACCGACAATTGCAATGTCCGAATCCATGTACAAAAAGTCGCCATCGACTTCGTTTCGCATCACTGTCTTGAGGTAACGAGAGCGAAGCATCGGCGTGAACTTTTCATCAAGCGTCAAAACCTTGAGTTCATCGACAGCTTCTTTCAAAGCAGCACGCGAGCCCGATGTCAACGTTGCAGCCGTTTTGTCGTCGGTCAAGAGCGTTACAAAAGCATTCGGGTTGTGATCGCGAAGCGAAGCTATTGCCACAAGCGTCTGTTCGCAAAAGAAATCCTTCGGAGAACTGGTCAAAACAAAAAGATACTTGACAGAAGGCATAACTATCCTTAAAATTCTACAGGCTTTTTCGATTCGTAGCTATTGAGCACATCGTCCATCGTCTGCTTTTTCTTGAACATCTTCATGATGATAATGGGCAAACGCCTAAAGAAACGGCCAATCCGATGAGAAAGCGGTCTCCAGCTGCCGCTCGTCACGTGAATCGCCACCGGCTTGTAATTCACGTCATCGCAGCTCGGCAAGAAAATCTTGCTCGGATAAATCGTCATTCCCTCATTCAAATGCTGCATTTGATTCTTATAGATAAAGCCAAAATCAATTGCAGTATGAGCATAAACATAAGGCGAAATATTTTCGATATTCAGTTTGCCGTTCGGCAGAATGAACTTTTGATTTTCGTAATACGACATGCACTTCTTGAGGAACGGATGGTTAGCCTCACCGCCAAATATAGCCGCCTGGAAAGCAAGCCCCGGCAAAGGAATCAAATCCGGATTTTTCTTGGTGCCATCTTCGTTCAGCATTTTCCAGGACTTATTCCTCTTAAAATGAGTCGTAAACTCGATATTCGTAAAATAACGGTTGTCCAGGAATTGATCGAAGCTCTGGTACAGATACACATCGCTATCTAGATAAATACCACCTTCGGTTGCAACGGCGTAAAGGCGGATATAATCACTAGCAAAAGCCCACTTCGACAAACTCACGGCTTCGCGGACGAACGGAACAGAATCGATAATCTTTTGGCACCTTGCCATATCCCAATGGATAATTTCGTAATCGGGGCAATGACGCTTCCAGCTGTCAATGCAAATTTGTGCCAAATGCGGAAGCGGATCGTTGGAGAGCCAAATGTAATGTATTTTCTTAGGAATCATACTATTAATCTATAAAAAAATCGTTAACTATTTCCTGACGAAAAGTTCTTTTTCGCAAGTCCCTGTTTCCAGAACGTCAAAAGAAGGAGCAAAATCACAATTCCGTAGAACACGCCCTTGCTCACAAGAGTCGGAGAGATGACCGTATTCACGGCAATGTAAATCGCCACGAGCGACACAATCCAAATTCCCTGAATGATAAGGCTTTTTCTGTACGGCCAGTAGCCCATCTTACGGAGATAGGCATTCATCCAGACGCACTGCAAAACTTGATACGACATGCAAGAGAGCGCAGCGCCCGCAATACCGAAAATCGGAATGCAGATGCGGTTCATCGTCACCGCAAACACAAGCGACACAATGTTCATCATCAACATGAACTTGCTCTTGCCAAGGCCAGTCACTACGGCGCCGGATAAGCCGAAGAAGCCATTAATCAAGTTCCCGATAATGAGAATTCCAAATACGGCTACCGGATTTTCTTTTGTAATAAACGATTTTCCGGCAATCATCATCGTCTGCTCAGGGAACAGCACAATGAAAAATCCAATTGCAAGCTGGATAATCGTCACCATCGATACGCAATACGAGAAAACCGGCTTTAAATCCGTCTTCAAGCGTTCCCTGGACATTCCCGCCACAACGGGCTGCAAAATAGGATCATAGCTGCTACGGATCGTCTTGAGGCCGTTGGAAACCGTTACCATCACTGCATAAATGCCGACCGCCTCCGGTCCTAGCAGGGCAAGCACCATCCACATGTCCACACGCAGCAAGAACGAAGCAATGATTTCCGTGAAACCTATAGGAATCGAAAAGTCCAGCAATTCTCTTGGCACCCATTTACTCGTAATCCATTCAATCTGCGGGAACTGCTTGTTAATCAGGAATATATAAACGAATATGCCAAGCATGTTCGAGACAAAGAAACCGACCGGGAGTGCTAATTTGTCTTCAAAGCCAGTATAATGGAGACAAAGAGCGATAATCGGAGCCAAGGTCATCACCACAAATTCATTGATGAAAATCTTGTACTGCGGATGCCTATTGCCATCGGACGCGCCCGCAAACAGGAGCAATATGGTAAACGGAATGATCGAAAGTGCGTACAAAGAAATTTCTGCAGACGAAAGCATTGCAAGTCCAGTCGAAACACTTTGCAGTCCAAAGTACGCGCCGACCCAAATGACACTTGAAATCACAAGCGCAATAATGCACGCCACCTTGAGCGATTCGATAATCCCTTCGTGAGCGGGACGGCCACAGACCTTATTTTGCGGCAAATGGCGAAGCAATCCCTTGTCAAGACCGATTACCGATACACGAGCAAGCGTCAACACCAAAAGTTGTGTTGAAACGTATATACCGAAAATTTCCTTGCCAAAAACACGTGCAATAACGATGGTGAGAACCGGCGCAATGACCTTAAGCCCTGTTCCAATAAGCGTAATTAAGGTGCTTTTCTGTAAATATTTTTTATCTGCCTGTATTGAATCCATAGCACTAACAACAAAAAAAGTAGAACATCAATTTAGAAAATACTGTGTAAAATAAAACCCTGTCAAAAGAGCCTTCCGATGAAAAGACTTAAAAAAACGACGAATTGCGTAAAAAGCAAAAAAATTTACTACATTATACGTCATGGTTCAATTCAGTCAAACTTCTTGGCAACACGGCTCTCTTTCCGATACGCTTGATATCATGCGCTATGCGCCAATGACCTTGTCCGTTGGGAAAAACGCTGTACTCTATTACACATTGCCAAAAAGCATTGAACCGGGCGAATTTATCCGCTACACTATCGTTGCAGGCTTTAGAAAATTAAGTTGGACCGGCATCATTGGAGCGGTCACTCCAGGCAAAACCGAAAACGTTATCGAAGTTGCAGCACGCCTTGGCGAAGGCCCATTCCGCGGCTTTACCGCCAGTCACAAGTTTGATTCCGTCAAGGGAATCACGACTTGCTACGACAGCATGACTTTCCAGGGATGCAAGGACTTTGCCGAAGACACATTCTCGATTGTCATGGCTAGCGCAAGCATGGTCTACGCCATCCCCGCTAGAGAAATGGCTCGCGAACAAATTGCATTTGTAGAAGCAAAGAAAAAGACACAGGCATTCGAAGCCTTAGATCAATCCGCAACAGCCGGATAGCATCATGTACAAGTCCCTCGAACAGGCCCTGCTGGATTTAGAAAAGGCGGGAATGCTCAAACGTGTTCACGCCGAGGTCAATCCGCATTTAGAAATGGCCGAAATCGCGAGGGAGAATTTTAGGCAAGGCGGTCCGGCGCTACTTTTTGAACATGTCAAAGGAAGCAAGTTTCGCGCGGCCTGTAACATTTTCGGAAGCGACGAACGGTTCAATTTTTTATTCCGTGACGGATTCGAGCAGACAAAAGCGGCTGTAAATTTCAAGGCAAATCCGGTCGATTTTTTCAAAAACGCGCTAAAATCGCCAAAAACGCTTTTCAAGGCCGCTCGTGCAGGGCTAACATCGCTCCCAATGCGTTCGGGAAGCATCAAGGATTTTGAAGAATGCAACCTTAGCGACTTGCCGCAGCTGGTCAGCTGGCCGCTAGACGGCGGAGCGTTCATCACGCTCCCGCAAGTCGCCACACGCCCTAGCGAAAGCGCAAGCATCATGCAAACGAACGTGGGCATGTACCGCATCCAAATTTCCGGGAACGAATACATTCCAAACGAAGAATGCGGACTGCATTACCAAATCAAGCGCGACATAGCCCGTCACCACCAAAAAGCCATTGAAGAAGGCCGACCGCTCAAGGTGAGCATTTTCATTGGCGGGCCACCATCGCACACTTTTGCAGCCGTGACGCCCATGCCCGAGAACCTTTCGGAACTTTTGTTCGCAGGAATGCTCGGTAATCGCCGTTTTCGTTACTTTGAATACAATGGTTACCTTGTCTCTAGCGACGCTGATTTTTGTATTTTAGGAGAACTCGAACCCGGTTTAAAACCCGAAGGCCCCTTTGGAGACCACATCGGCTATTACTCCGGCAAACACAATTTCCCTTGTATGAAAGTCCAAAAAGTGCTCTGTAAAAAAAATGCCATTTTCCCGTTCACGGTTGTCGGGCGCCCGCCTCAAGAAGACACCCTGTTTGGGAAATACATTCATAAGATCACGAAGCCGATGGTTCCCGCTTCGCTCCCGGGCGTTTACGGAATCCATGCGGTCGATGATGCCGGCGTCCACCCACTTTGTTTGGCGCTCGGTTCAGAAGCGTTTCGCCCTTACGCAGGCCCAGAAGAACGCGAACCGATGGAACTTTTAAAAACGGCAAATGCGTTGCTCGGATTCAACCAAGCAAGCCTCACCAAATATCTGCTAATTGCCGCAAAAGAGGATGTTGAGAGAACCCAGTCAGGAAAAACTTTAGTCAATGACATCCCTGCGTTCTTCGCACACGTTCTCGAACGCATCCATTTCGACCGCGATTTGCATTTCCAGACCGCGACAACCATCGACACGCTCGATTATACCGGCACAAGCCTCAATCACGGTTCCAAAGTCGTGATGGCCGCCGCAGGCGCCAAGTGCCGCGAACTCCGCAATAATCCAGAAGATTTAAAATCGCTCGAACTCCCGCAGGTCTTCTCAAAAGCTACAATCGTGATGCCGGGCGTTATTTTACTCGAAAGTTCTGCGACATTCGACGCAAGCAGCATTGCAGAACGTTTCGCCGACCTCCAGGCGGCCCTCGCCC
>CAMZFJ010000181.1 GCA_947306025.1 uncultured Fibrobacter sp. | reverse complement strand
ATTCCCTGAATTTCTTCGGTGTATTCACCCGGCAATGCGGCCGCCTCTTCAAATGCTTGGAGTGCAGCAGGAATATCGCCCGCTTCTTCCAATTTCAACGCGCGATAATAAGCTTGTTCCTGCGTCTCGGCAAAGAGCGCAGTTGAAAGGAGCAACAGAATTAAACCAAACAAAGGCCTCATTTACTTTCTCTGAATCGGTCCTTTTTTCCAGTCTTGCGGATTTTGCTTTTCCCAAGGATGGCCTTCTATGGGGCGCGGCACAAACGGACGCAGCGGATCCATGCGGCCAGGACCAAACGGCTTTACGAACGGACCCTTCGGCTGTTCCTTTTCTTCCATCTTCTTTTCATGGATAAGTTCGTCCTTCGGTTTTTCAACCTTCTTCTCGATAGGAGTTTCATGTGCAACCGGCTTTACCGCAACATCGCGCATTTCATTTTTTTCGCCAGCCTTTTTGTTTCTCAAATTTTCGAGAATTTGTTCACGGGCAGCACGGCGTTCTTCGCGCAATTTCTGCCAGTCCATATTTTCTTTTTCCGACAGATTCGGAACCTTGTCAAAAGCTTCACGAGCCTCGACTGGCGTCGGGACACTAGCTTCCGGGCGAGATCCAAAATCGCCGGCCATAGCGGTTGCGGCCATCATTGCTGATGCCATTACAATTTTTTTCACGACCACACTCCTTAAATAAAACATTTTACCAAACACCCCTATACCTTAAAGTCTTCTTTTTTCAGGTTCAAGCGTTCCATGATTTCACGCAGCACTTTACGGTCAATTCCAAGAATGGTCGATGCTAACGTAAGGTTTGCATTCGTATCCTTGAGCGCGCGCGAAATGACTTCGCGTTCGACCGCTTCGCGGGCTTCCCTGAGCGTACGCGGCGATTCCTTCGCTTGCACTTGCATATCGTCAAGGCCCAAATCCTTGGGCTGGATCACGCCATGAACCGCTTGCACCAAACCTTTTTGCACGCGGTTTTCCAGTTCGCGCACATTTCCTGGCCAGTGGTAACCGAGCAAGGCCTTTTCGGCATTACGGCTCAAGTGGAATTTTCCACGGCCATACTCAGCACCATAACGTTGTATAAAACTTTCGGCCAACAGCACCACATCCTGACCGCGATCGCGGAGCGGCGGGAGTTCCAGCGGCAACACCTGGATGCGGAAATACAAATCCTCGCGGAATCGCTTTTCGCGCACGGCTTCTTCCAAGTCCACATGCGTTGCGCTAATCACGCGCACGTTCACCGGAATTTCGCGATTGTCGCCCACACGCGTAATATGCTTTTCTTGCAACACGCGCAAGAGTTTCACCTGCATGTTGAGCGGGAGCTCGCCGATTTCATCGAGGAAAATCGTACCGCCATCGGCTTCTTCGAAAAAGCCTTTCTTGTTTTCAATCGCACCCGTAAACGAGCCCTTCGCATGCCCGAACATCAGCGATTCCATCAAATGCTCCGGAATAGCGCCACAGTTTACCGCAATAAAAGGTTTATCGGCACGTGGGCTATGCTTGTGGATGTAACGCGCCATCACTTCCTTGCCCGTCCCCGTCTCACCGCGGATAATCACCGGGAGCGGGAGCGGCGAAAGCTTATCGGCCATCGCAATCACATCGACCATCGCCTTAGACGAATAGACAATTCCATCTTTACGGACAACATTTTTTAATGTATCGAGGGATTCCTTGTCACGCAAGCGGTCGTAAGCGGCAAACGCAAACTTTTCGCAGACGGCGACAAAAGAATCAAAAAGCGCACTATCTTCTTCGGTAAACGGATCCTTGCGGGCTGCACGCTGCAAATAAAGGTAGCCAGCCTCGGAATCGGGCGTTCTAAACGGAGACACCATAATGCTCGTGAGCTGGTTCTGCACAATCGACTTGGACAAATCCGCCGATTCATCATCGAGTTGGTTCCACACGACAGCGCGCTTTTCGTTCTTGGCAAGCTTGATTGCCGAAATCGAAATGGAAACTTTTTCAGGGTTCGAAAAATGGAGCGGTTCCTCGCCACCGATATCCAAGACTGCGGCATCCGCATGCAAAACATCTTTTGCAACTTCTAGAATTTTCGGAAAAAGAGCCTCCGGCTGTTCCTCATCTAAAAGAGTCTTGACCACATCCAGCATCTTTTCTGTGGCGAGCATGGATTCCGATTTCATAACAAAGCCCTGTTTAGTTGCGCTATTGTTCAGCGGCAGGTACAGGGAGGTCCATAAGCAAACTATCCACCTTCAAGACGGGTGCGTTTTCGCTTTCCGTAGACGACTCCATGCTCCTCGACCGCTTCAACAGCTGGTCCCCCGTTGCATCGATACCGAAACGCATTGTCCCACTCGTAAGCAACAGAACTATCAAAGCTAATATAAGAACCAAAATGCCCAAAACGCCCCATTTTAGCCAATTATTTTTCTTACGAACATCAAACGGAAGGCCGTTTTCTAGGCTCTCTGGAACTTTTAGTACCACATTCCGATTGTATTCGGGACCCGTTATGGATTGGATATATTGGGTAACGCAAGTCGAAAGCGCAATTTCACCGCCTGCAATTTTATCAAGCGCAATTTCCAGAATTTCATCAAGTTCTTCGAAATCCTCGACGCGTTCCGACGGGTCGGAACGCAGAAGCCCTGCCCACAGGGCTTCCAGCGCCTTTAATTGAACCGCCCCTTCAGATGTATTAAAGGTGAGCGCCGAGTAAAGCTTTTCGGCAATGTTCAAATTCTCTACATTTGCCATCTGTTCGGCAAACTGCTCGTAGCCATTGGCACAAACCAAATCCTCGCCCGCAATCCAGCGGTACAGCAAAAGCCCCAAGCTGAACAAGTCGCTTTTTTCGTCAGCAGGCTTGCCTTGGAACCGCTCCGGGGCCGCATAAGCAAGCGCGCCCGGGCCCACGATCCCGCAGTCAATCACAACCGCGCGGAGTCCACCCGCAAATTTTTCGCGCTCCGCCGCATCATGCACCCCGCAACCATCCACAGCAAAAATCACATTCGCCGGGCTCAAGTCTCCATGCGACACACCTTGTTTTTGCAAAGCCGCAAGCGTTGCCACCACTTGCCGGAGCGCCGCCAGCGCAACAGCCACCGGCATACATCCCAATTTATCAGATGTAACACCCTCGACATAATCGTAAATCAAGTACGGTGTTTCATTGCGTTTACCCCATTCCTCGATGCGGTACAGTCCCGGCTCATGCACTTTGCTTACATTCCGAACAACACTTTCATCAAAAGAGAATCCGTCGTTATACCACTTGAGGACAAAAAGCTTACCGCCAATATTCAATAAGTAAATAGAAGCTTCGCCGCCTCGATGCAGCAAACGGCCTCCCGTCACGGAGTCCAAGAGCGAATTTTCGGATTTTCTCATAGCTTACCCGAATAAACCATCGCCTTGAGCGAGTCTTCCGCGATACGCGTCCACTTCGCAAGCACAGCATCTTGCGGCAATGCCTCGTGCCCCATCGACCAGATATCCCATGCCGATTCGTAGTCGTGCGCATTCCAGTAAAGGTTTCCGAGGTTCACGTAAGCCGATGCAAATTTCGGTTCCCGCGTCACGATGTACGCATAGATTTTCTTTGCTTCGTCCGTATTGCCTTGCCCCGCCAAGATAAGCGCCTTGAGGTTATAGCTAAAGTAATTTTCCGGATCAAGTTTTATAGACTGGTCCAAAAGCGGTAGCACCTTGGCCTGCGCATTTTCGGCAAGCATCGCCCGCGCTAAATAAAACAGCGAAGTCGAATACATGGGCTTAGACTTTTCGCTCGAATCGACTACAGACAAAATCTTAAATTCGCGAACCGTGCGTTCCCACAAAGCAAGAGTACTTACCCTTAAACGCTCCTTATCTTCGGCAATCGCATAACAGGCAATCGCAAGCCCGTAGCGGGCATCCCTGTTCGCGGGATCGTTGTCCAAGACCTTAGAGAAATTCTTCGCCGCTCGTTTATAATCGCCAATGCGGAGCGCTTCGTCACCACGGTTCATATCGTTACCGTTACATGCGCATAGAACTGTTGCGAACAAAACCGCAACAAACATCCCCACTTTGCCCAACAACCGATTGTAATCGACCCGTCCTAACATGGTAGTAAGTATATATAAAATTTTAGAACTTAGAACTTTGTGTTGCTTATTTGTCAGTAGGCGGTGGGGAGTAGGAAGTAGACGGTAGGCGGTAGGAAGTAGTTATTAGTTGTAGTACGGTCATTCTCGACTGAGCAACGCGAAGGATGACGGTGGTAAAAAAACACTCTCCGGATATCCAGAGAGTGTTCTAATGACGAAATTTGCGAATCGATTATTCGTCGACTTCGTACTGAGCAACGAGGTTGCCTTCGGCATCAAGTGCGCGGACAACGTTTTCGTCACGCTGGAGAGTGAAGTTCGAGGTTTCGCCCTTTGCCGAGGTGTACTGCACAGAGAGGGAACCGTCTTCGTTCTTCACAGCGGCAACGGAATTGCCATGTTCGTCCTTTTCGTAGTAGGAGTCGCCAGAAGCCATCGGGTTCGAACCCGTCCAGAATTCAACAGAGTTGAAAATGATGAAGTCGCCCAACATACTCAATTCGTAAGCAGGCACAATCCAGAGCAGCAAGTGCATACCAAATTTGGCCCACTTATTACCGAAGGATCCATTCCATTTGTGAAGCTTGTTGTACACAACGTTGCTACCATAGCAGCCAGAAAGGGCTGCTATCATACCAGCGCAAACAAGCGCGAGAATTCCTTTTTTCATAATTACAAACTCCTTATATTTAAGTGTTTTAGTTTTTGCAAAAAATATAAGAAACAACTTCAAAATTTGCTAGAGGTAGTATTTTCAGGTGTCATAAATTTACAAAGAAAGTTCAAGCCCCGTAAGTAATACCGCATGCGGCTCAAGTAGCCGAATTCGTCGTAAATGGCATGGTTTTACCCACCGAAAATCATCATATCCATATATATGGAAGAAATTTTTCACTAATTCAACCCCATACGCCAAAAGCCGGTAGCCCTCGCCACACGAAAAATCAACCGCTCCAACAGGCTTTAAGGCACGAGTTTCAACCGTCAACCGTTCAAAAAGGCCCCTTTCCAAAGCATCTTCGGCACAATCATCGCCTTCCAAAATTTCGGTCGGCAACTCCCAACGGAGTTGCC
>CAMZFJ010000180.1 GCA_947306025.1 uncultured Fibrobacter sp. | reverse complement strand
GTATGGAAACCATCGGCAACGCCCGAATCCAATTCAAGGTAGGTTACTACCTGTTCGCGTTGCTATTCCTCGTCTTTGACATCGAAGCGCTGTTCCTCTTCCCCGTCATGATGAACTTCAAGGAAATCATGGCTGGCCACACGGCGCTCCCGCCATCAATCGTCATTATTGACCTCGTCATCTTTATTGCTATTCTCGTTTCCGGTCTCGCTTACGCCTGGAAGAAAGGAATTCTCAAATGGGAATAATTAATTTCGCTCCAAAAATTTTAGACCCGATTCCCGGTGGTAAATATGTAGTCAACGCGATTGACTACGTAGTCAACTGGGCTCGTGCAAATTCTATTTGGCCTCTGACGTATGGCACAAGTTGCTGCGCTATCGAAATGATGTCCAGTTCCATGGCACGTTACGACATTGCCCGTTTTGGCTCTGAAGTGTTCCGCTCGTCCCCGCGACAGGCGGACTTGTTTATTTTGGCCGGTACAATTACCCGCCGCATGGCACCGGCCATTCAGATGCTTTGGGAACAGATTCCAGGTCCGAAATACGTGATTGCCATGGGCGCTTGCACGATTAGCGGAGGCCCGTTCATCTACGACAACTATTCTGTTGTTCGTGGTGCACAGAACTTGATTCCGGTCGATGTGTTCGTACCCGGTTGCCCGCCGCGCCCCGAAGCTTTGTTCCATGGGCTTTTGACGCTCCGCGACAAGATTTTGCACGAGACATGCCGCAATCCCTGGCATGAAGGCGAACCGAAAGATGTTTCGACGATGGACCGCTATCGCGAAGCCGCCAAGACTTGGGCCGCCCTCGAAGAAATGAAAGACGAAGAAATGGCCGAAGCCCGCGCCAAGTTCAAGGAAGAAAATCCGGACTACAAGAGCGCCTTCAAGCCCATCCGCGTCAAGAAACCGGATTTCCCGGAAGTGGAACGCGTGCCGTTCAAGCGCTTGGGCCTTACGCAGCAGGAACTTTTTGCAAAGCTCCGCGCCAAGTTCCCGAACGTGACCGTGCATACCCGCGGCGAAGACACGCCAGAAGATCTCGTCGCCAAGATGCCTGCGGATTGCCCGCTCGAAGTCATGCTCGAAAAAGATGACTACTTGAACGTCGTTGAATTTGTCAAGAACGATCCCGAATTCAAGATGAATTACTTGATTGACGTGACCGCGATTGACTACGACGACCATTTTGACATGGTCACGATGCTCCGTAGCCTTGAAATCGGCCACAAAATTTTCCTTTGTGTGCAACTCAAGAAAGACTTCTCCATTGAAGAAGAAAAGCGCCCGACATCGCTTTTGGCAAGTGTTCCGTCCATCACGCACCTTTACCCCGGTGCCGAAGTCAAAGAACGCGAAGTTTACGATATGTTCGGCATCAAGTTTGAAGGCCACCCCGACCTTCGCCGCATCTTCCTCGACAAGGATTTTGTCGGATTCCCGCTCCGTAAAGACTTTACTCACCCGGAAATGATCAGGAGGCCAATATGAGTCAACAGCTACCTCCGGGATTTCGCCTCGAACGCAAATCGAATACCGAAGAATTTTTCATCAACATGGGTCCGCAGCACCCGAGTACTCACGGTGCATTGCGTCTCACGCTCCGCATGGATGGCGAAACCATCGTAGAACTTGTCCCGCACTTTGGCTATATCCACCGCGGTATGGAAAAGCAAGCGGAATCAATGAGCTACTTGCAGTACATCGCGATGTCGGACCGTCAGGACTATTTGACCGCCATCCAGAATAACTTGGGCGTCGTGATTGCTCTTGAAAAGGGCATGAACGTGGGCGTTCCGCTCCGTGGCGAATACATCCGCGTGATGCTCCAGGAACTTGGACGAATTGCATCGCACTTGGTGTTCTACGGTTGCTTCGGCGGTGACCTTGGCGGCCAAACATGCTTGCTGTTCGGCTTTAAAGAACGTGAAATGATCCACGACATGCTCGAAGAAGTTACAGGCTCCCGCCTCACGACGAACTTCTTTAGACCGGGCGGAAGCCGCTATGACGTTCCCGACACATTTATTCCGCGTGTGAAAGCGTTCCTCGACCACATGGAAGATACGATGAAGGACTACGAAAGATTCCTTTCGAAAAACATCATCGTGCTCGAACGCAGCATCGGCATTGGCGTACTTTCGAAAGAAGATGCTATTGCTTACGGTTGCTCTGGCCCAGTGCTCCGCGCGAGCGGCGTGAACTTCGACGTGCGCCGTGCAAACCCGTACAGCATTTACGACCAGTTCGACTTTGAAGTCCCCGTGTTCCATAACGGTGACTGCTACGACCGCTACAAAATCCGCATTGCAGAAATTCACGAATCGATGAAGATTTTGCGCCAGTGCGTCGAAAAGTTCCCAGAAGGTCCGTGGCGTTCCAAGGAAAAGCCAGTGCGCCTCCCCGTGGGCCGCTACTACAGCGAAATCGAAACCGCCAAGGGGCTTTACGCCACTTACGTGGTTGCCGCAACGACCGGTGAAAAGCCGTACCGCATACACACACGCGGTCCCTCTTTCCCGCATATTGCAGCGCTCAACAAGATGGTTCAAGGCCACAAGATTTCGGACCTCGTGACCATCATGGCAACCCTTGACCCCGTGATTCCAGAAATTGACAGGTAGTTTATGTTTGTACCTTCAGTAACTCATCCTATTGGCGATTTTGTCCGCGACTTGGTACCGCGAGTAGCAGAATATCTGCCCACAAGCATCCAGTCCGACACACTCAACAGCGTTATCGCCTTCCTCATCAACGCCGTGATTTGCATTATCGCGGTTTGCATCGTGAACATCGGTTCTGCCCCGATCCTCATTTACATGGAACGCAAGGTCTGCGCCCACGTGCAATGCCGCTTGGGCCCGATGCGACTCGGTTGGCACGGAACTATCCAGACCATCGCCGACGTCATCAAGATGCTCTTCAAGGAAGTCTATGCACCAAGCGGCGCCGACAAGCTCATGTTCTATTTGGCACCGCTTATCGTGCTCATAGCCCCGTTTATCGTTTGCGCCTTGATTCCGTTCGACAAGAATCTCGTCGTGGCCGACGTTTCGATGGGCATTCCGCTCATTATCGCGGTGAACGGCTTTGGCGTGCTTGGCATTTTGCTTGGCGGCTGGAGCAGTAACAACAAGTATTCCTTGCTCGGTGCCCTCCGCAGCGGCGCCCAAATGATCAGCTACGAAATCTCGTTTGCGATGATCCTTCTGTTCGTCGTCATGATTTCGGGTTCCACGAACCTCATGAGCATCACGATGGGCCAGGAAGGAACGATTTTTGACTGGTGGATTTTCAAGATTCCAGTTCTTGGATTCATCGCGTTCATCTTGTTCTTTATCTCAAGTACCGCCGAAATGAACCGCGCTCCGTTCGACATTGCCGAAGCAGAACAGGAACTCACGGGCGGTTACCATACGGAATACAACGGCACTCCGTTTGCCATGTTCTACCTCGCCGAATACATCGCCCTCATCACGAACTCGGCCCTCGCCACAACATGCTTCCTCGGTGGATTCTTCCCGCCGTGCATCGGCATTGACGCTGTGGATAACGTGCTCAAGATGGTTCCCGGCGTTGTGTGGTTCTTCGCTAAGATTTACTTTATGGTCTGGTGCTATATGATGGTCCGCTGGACGTTTGTGCGCCCACGTGTGGACCAGCTCATGGATTTTGAATGGAAGTTCTTATTGCCTGTCAACCTTGTTTTGCTGGTAGCAGGAGCAGCATTTATCGCCATCGGACTCTAGACGAGAGACGAGAGACGAAAGACGAGAGATTATGCAAAAGCAGATTTCAACAATTCAATACATTAAACGCTACCTCAAGCGTTGCATTACGGGTCCGTGGAGCCTGATTTGCGGTTTGTCCGTGACGCTCAAGTACTTTTTCAATCCGAAGCGCATTGTAACGGAACAGTATCCCGAAAACCGCAAGACGCTCAAGATGCACGACCGCTACCGTGGCCGCCTCGAAATGATCGAAGACGAAAACGGAAACAACCGATGCACCGCCTGCGGCATGTGCGAACGCGCCTGCCCGAACGCCTCCATCAACGTGCTTGCCACAAAGAACATTGCGGGCAAGAAGGTTCTCGGGCGCTATGTCTATCACTTTGCAAGCTGCACCCAATGCGGCCTCTGCGTTGAAGCCTGCCCGTTTGGAGCCATCCAGATGAGCCCCGCTTTCGAAGTCGCAACGACCGACCCGAACGATCTCGAAATGATTTTAAATAAGAAGGAGGGACAAGGTTAATGTTCCCGGATTTACCGTTATCTTTCCCGTTGGGAGGCATGGACATTGCGTTCTATGTCGTCGCACTCGTGATATTGCTGACCGCAGTTTGTTGCGTTGCCGTCAAGAATATTTTGCAGAGTGCCGTGTTCCTTATCTTTAGCTTTGTTGCAACCGCTATTCTTTACATGCTCATGCACGCCGAATTCATCGCACTGGCGCAGGTGATGGTTTACGTAGGCGGCGTCGTGATTTTCGTGGTGTTTACGATCCTCCTCACGAGCCACTTGGGCGAAGATGCATTTACGACAAAGATTCCTCGAGTCTTTATCGCATTTTTGCTTTCGTTATCATTCGTGTTCGTGATGATCAAGTGCATCTTGCCGACTCCGGATTTGGCAAACGGTCTCGTAAACTCCCCCGCCGATTATTCTTCACTCCAGAACTTCGCTTTGCGCTTGCTCGGCAATGACCCGAACGGATTTATCATTCCGTTTGAAATCGTGAGCGTTCTTTTGCTCATGACGCTCATTTGCGCTATCACCATCGCCCGCCGCACCAAGGAAGATGCCGAAGAGGAGGCTAGCAAATGAACCTTTTGAATTGCTTGATTCTCGCCTTTTTGCTGTTCGGGATTGGCGTTTGGGGCCTGATGCGCCGCCGCCATCTCATTGGCATGCTCATTTCGATTGAGCTCATGCTGAATGCAGCAAACATCAACTTTATCAGTTTTGCCTACTTCACCGCACACGATGCGACTGCAGGCGCTCTGTTCAGTATCTTTGTCATTGCCGTGACGGCTTGCGAAATGGCCATCGCCCTTGCGATTATCGTGACCATGTACCGCCGCCATAAGAGTCTTGACGTTGACCAGTTGAGGGACCTCCATGATTGATGATATCACTCTCGGCTATTTGATTCT
>CAMZFJ010000179.1 GCA_947306025.1 uncultured Fibrobacter sp. | reverse complement strand
GGCAAGTACATGTACCAAGAAGGCGTGAAATAAGCACTTCCATCAACGCACTGCATGTGCGAAAATTCATATTCTGCAGCAGGGGCCGTACCCGCATAATCGAGAATACCCGTTACACTACGAGAAAATGCGTAAACAGTAGCGTTTTGGGGCGTTTCAACCTTGACATAAAACATTTCATTTGCCATTGTAGGCCTCCTTTCTGAGGGTTACAATGTAAACTTAGATTTTAGTAATGTCATATTATGACAATTTCAGATTTTCTAAAAAAATTTCCTAATTCAAATATCTTTCTCAAGATTACTTTTTCAAAAAAACAACTAAAATTAAGGTATATTTAAAGCATGTTCGTTATACTATTGTTTTCGCTCTTATTTCTAACCGGATGCATTTTTGAGGCACCATGCGCATTTTGCAGTGTAGGATTTCGCGGAACAATTGACAACCTTGATTCTAATCAAGATTTACAAATGAGATTGGCGAGTCCTGATTCTACAGAATCAGAAAGATTTGTTTTCGAAAAAACAAAAGCCCCCCAAAATGAAGATTATTTAAACAACCAAATATATCAAAACGGGAACCATTTTTCGTCCAATTTTTTCATCAACACAAGTTGCACCTTGGAACCCTGTATAATCGAATGGCTTGTTGACGGGAAAGTAATCAAACGAGCACAAATTCAAGAAATCCGTGATAGAGGGATCTTCTTTGACGACATCTATTTAGAAGTCACGACACTGGAAGACAATAAAAAATATAATATCGGAACTCCAAGCGACTCTAAGCAGTGCCCTCATTCATGGTGCGTTGATTTTGACCACTTGACGAACAATCCCTAATGCCATACGACAGATACTGAAATGAGTATTTTCTACCACCTACCCGGACTATTTGAATTTTACGAGCTTTACAAAGTCTTTTTGCCGCTATTCCGCGAGCACCGGGAATATTTTTACGATTGGTGCGAAATCGGTTCAATATACGGCGCGCCCAACGACTGCTTATGGGGAGGCGGGCGCGTCGGCTTTGGCGATGCATCTCCGAAGGCCGTTGCAGCCCTCATGAAAGAATACAACATTTCTGCACGATTGACCTTCAGCAATTCCTTACTTCGAGAAGAACATCTTGCCGACAAGAAATGCAATGCATTGTGCGAAATGTTCGCGAACACATCCGCAAGCAAGAACTACGCAAAGCAAGTCTCAAGCAAAAATGGCGCAGTCCAAAACGGCATCATAGTCCATTCCGATTTGTTGCTCAATTACATCAAGGCAAAGTACCCCGATTTTTATTTCGTCTCTTCGACAACGAAAGTGCTGACAGACTTCAAGCAATTCGAAGAAGAACTGAACCGCAATGAATTCAGTTACGTTGTACCAGATTTTAGATTGAACAAACAGTTTACCAAACTGAACGCCTTGTCGCAAGCACAAAAGCAAAAGGTCGAATTCTTATGCAACGAGTGCTGCTTTTTCGGATGCCCCGACCGTAAAAAATGCTACGAGAACGTGAGCCTAAAGAACCTCGGCGAAAAATGCGAAGACCATGTTTGCGTTTCGCCGAACACTCAAAGAGGTTACCGCTTTTCCGATGCTATGAAGAATCCCGGTTTCATCGGAATCGAAGACATTCAAAACATCTATACCCCCGCCGGATTTAGCCATTTTAAAATTGAAGGCCGCAGCCTCGGCAGCGCCATCATCTTGGAATTCTTGCTTTACTACATGACCAAACCAGAGTATCAACTCAAAGTCCGAGAAGAAATTTACTTGGACAGCACGCTAGATCTGTTTTAACAGCAATGATTTCAATTTCGTTTCTTAGTTATGACATGTGCAACTTAGAGCAAATAACGTATATTAGGGGAAAATATTTTAAACCATTTTTAAAGGTCTTCTATGGGCGAATGTGAAAACGAAATCAACATCACAAAACAATGCGCAGAATCTTGGTTAAAAAGAATCCGTAACTTTGCAGGTTTCCTTGGAATGATACTCCCTTGGATAGCCTTGATTGGAGCAGTCATTGTCGCCAATGCCAATCCTAACATTATTCCAAAAGATTTTTGGTACACGTTGTCGATTTCTGCTACTTATTACTTAACCCCCGCAATGGCAGGCATTTTAACAACCGCATCAATCGTACTAATGTGCTACAAGGGCTACGATAAAAAAGACGAACTCGTCACGACGATATCCGGCATTTTTGGATTGATGATTGTCTTATTCCCCTGCGAATGCTCCGTTGCAGAAAAAACCGTTGGCAACATCGTCGGATTTTTCCAATTACCCATCCGCATTTCAGACATCATCCACACGGCAGCGGCTGTCATATTCTTTTTGCTTTTGGCAATCAACAGTATGTTCCTATTTACTCTTGGCGAAAGCAACACTAGACAAAAGCACATCAGAAATTTTATTTATAAAGTCTGCGGAATCGGAATGTTCTGTACACTTCCTCTATTGATTATACCATTCGATTTTCCCGCAAAAATATTCGTTATCGAAGCCATTGCGCTCACATTTTTCGGCATCAGTTGGCTCGTGAAAGGACAAATTTTCGGATTATTTGCAGATAAATAAGACACTCAACTAAAAAGCTAAAGCTAATGCTGTTCCGCCCTGTTGGGTCGGAACAATTTTTATTTGTAGACTTGTATCGTAACCTATACTCTTATTGTAGATTTCAACAGCGGAGTTCGTATAACTTCCCGAAATTCCACCGAGAACAATAGCGACAGCGGCAACGCCAATGCCTCCGATCGTAAGCGGCATGCCATAAGAATCACCATGATTCCAAGCAACGCCACCCCAACCAATTGCAGCTCCGCCAACAGCAGCTAAAACCAAGCCACGACTGTAAAGACGCTTTCCTGTACTCAATTCTTCAGCAGCTTCCGGATTCGTTCTTACCAACGTTTCGACTTCACGTTCAGAAGCTTTTCTGTTACCGATATACCAACTACCTAATGAATACTCTATTTTAGCTTTTTCCAGTGTATACGCAGATTCCTTTTTAGAATACCCTTGTTCCTCATCTTCGGTTGGCGTAGAAGACTTTGGCGAATAGCTATCCCAAACGCTTTGTGCAAAAGATGCATTAGCAAGCATAAACAAGAAAACAATCGAAAATATAAGCAAGCGCATAACTCCTCCTATAAACAATTACAAATTATACGTTGTACAATATAATTATTCTAATTCTACTTTTATTTCGACACCAGGCACCCATGCTTTCGGCGCATTCAAAATGGGCGAAAGCAATTTACGAACCACCGCAAGATTTTGCGTTTTTACATAGAGCTTAACCCAGAATACATTTTGCACTTTCGGCACAAACGCATCAACCGGTCCAAGCACCGTCAACGCAGATTCTTTACGCAAAATATTTTCAAGGCGATTTACAGAATTGCGCAGAAGCGATTCATCTCGCGAACCGCAACTGATTTCGACCAGTTTGCAGAACGGCGGATAAAAAGCCATCTGGCGATTCGAAGATTCCAAATCGGCAAAGCCATCAAAGTCATGGCGAATTGCAAATTGCATCACGGGTTCTGTAGGATTGAGCGTTTGGATAAATACGCGCCCACCACTTTCGGCGCGGCCCGCGCGGCCTGCCGTTTGGCTTAGCAGTTGATAAAGTCTTTCGCTAGAACGAAAATCAGGAATTCCTAATCCAGAATCCGCACCGACAACACCAACAAGTTTTACGCCCGGAAAATCATGGCCCTTGGCAACCATCTGCGTTCCGAGCAAAATGTTGTATTCTCGATTCCTAAACGAAGTCAAGATTTTTTCGACAGCGCCCACATTCTGCGTCGTATCGCGATCCATGCGAATCACTTTTGCATCGGCCACCCATTCTTGAATTTCTTCTTCGAGTTTTTCAATCGCACCGCCAACAAATTCATACGTCTCGGCACCGCATGACGGGCACGGCGTATTCACCGGATAAAGCGCTGCGCAATAATGGCACATCAACGCATTGTACTGCTTATGATAAACAAGCGGGATATGGCAATGTTTGCAATAAAGCGTTTCACCACATTTAGAACAAACTCTTATTTTAGAATAACCACGGCGATTCATGAGAATAATCGCCTGATTTCCACTTGCAATACAATCCGAAAGCGCTTCACGCAAAGTTGGCGACATGAGCACGCCTTTTTGCTGGCGCACCTTTCCCATATCGACAATCGTCACTTCGGGGAGCGGTGCTGCGGTCGCACGATTCTTGAGCGTCAAGAGTTTAAGGTTTCCCGCTTTGGCATTGCGGAATGTTTCAAGGCAAGGCGTTGCACTGCCAAGCACAACAAGTGCGCCATGCTTTTGCGCCAAGTGGAAAGCCAAGTCTCGCGTATGATAACGCGGAGCCGGATCCTGTTGTTTAAACGAAGAATCATGTTCTTCGTCCATAATAACAACATCAAATTCAAACGGCGAAAGAATTGCACTGCGCGTTCCAAGAACCACTTTAGCAGAACCATCAAGAACCGCCACATAGCCTGCACGTTTTTGCGGAGCCGAAAGCGCAGAATGCAGCACCACCACAGGCACTTTCAAAAAATCTTCGAACCTCGAAGCCGTCTGTGGAGTAAGCCCAATTTCGGGCACGAGAATCAACACGCGTTTTTTTCGTTTGAGCGCTTCACGCACCAATTCCTGATAAACTCTCGTTTTGCCACTGCCGGTCACACCATGCAAAAGCGTTCCGCGAAAACCTTCTTTGTCCAAATCTTCAACAAGACTGGCTAGTGCTGTCTGCTGTTCGTCTGTCAAGGGGGGCAAGTCCGAACCGACCTGCATTTCGAGTCTATCCGGTAAAGCCTCGCCCCGTGGTTCAGCGTTTTTTTGAGCCAACAACGCGTCAAGGAACTTGTCAAAATCAGCAGGCCAAAATACGTTCAAAGCACGCATGGGCGTACTTACATAATACTTAGCAATCCATTCCAACGATTCCATATAACGTTCAGTAAAGACAAAACCTGACTCATGCGGGCATGCATAACGAACGTCAAAATTTGGCTTTTCAGAATGGACTCGGCTTACTAAAGCAAGCGTTGGCTTGCGCCGAGCAAGCTGCACCCAGACAACGCTTACCCGCACAATACTTGAGCCATATGGCACTCCGTAAGTAAAAACAGATGGGGACAAGGGAATATAGACTTCGCAAAAACGAGAG
>CAMZFJ010000178.1 GCA_947306025.1 uncultured Fibrobacter sp. | reverse complement strand
GAGCGCCGCAGCTCATGAACGGCACAAGGAAAATCGTGAGGAAACGTTCACGCTTGGATTCGAGCACGCGAGAACCCATAATGCCCGGCACGCCGCAACCGAAGCCCACCATCATCGGCACGAATGCACGACCCGGGAGCCCGAGGAATCTCATGAAGCGGTCCGCGACAAAAGCCGCACGCGCCATGTAACCCGAGTCTTCCAAGAACGAAAGGCAGAGGAACATGAAGAAGATAACCGGGATAAACGTCGAAACCGTCTGGATACCGGAACCGATACCATCAGCGAGAATTGCAGACACAAAGCCCGGTGCATGGAACACATCCGTGAGCAAGTAGCCAAGGCCATCCACAAAAATAGCGCCAAACAGCACATCAAAGAAATCGATGAACGCAGAACCGATCGTCACTGCAACCCAGAAGACCAGGTACATGACCAAGAGGAAAATCGGGAGCGAAGCCCAACGATTCAAAAGCACAGAATCGAGCTTATCGGACCAGGTTCTCTTGGAACGGTTCGAAAGAATCGTCTTGCCTGCAATTTCGTGAGCCAAGCTGTAACGCGCATCTGCCATTGCAAATTCGCTTTCTTCGTTCAGCATCTTGGTCACAGCATTCTTGTCAATCTGTACCTTCGCTTCTGCAAATTTGTCCGAATAGCTCTTTTCGTTGCCCAAGTACATGAGCGAAACCCAGCGGGCATCCGCATCCAAAAGCTTTGCGACCGGAGCCACCTGCGGCTCCAAATACTTCACGGCATTTTCGACATTTTCGCCGTAATGGATAGCCTTAGGAGTCATCTTCTTGCCAGCGACAACGTGAGCCATTTCGCTGATGAAGTTCGTGATACTTCTTTCGTTCACGGCCGAAAGCGGAATCACCGGCACGCCAAAACGTTCAGCAAGGATATCCAAATCCAAATGCAAGCCGCGCTTTTCCGCAATGTCGATCATGTTTGCAGCAATCACCATCGGAATCTGCATATCGACAAGCTGCGACGTCAAGAACAAATTGCGTTCGATGTTCGAGGCATCAATAATATTGACAATGAGGTCAGCTTCGCGAGTGAGCAAATAGTCCACAGCGGCGCGTTCGTCTTCGGCATTGGCAAAGAGCGCATAAGTACCCGGCAAGTCCACCACGCGGATGTGCTGGTTACCGAGTTCAAAAAAGCCTTCCTTCTTTTCGACAGTCACGCCCGGCCAGTTACCAACACTCTGGCGAGCGCCCGTGAGAGCATTAAATAGAGCCGTTTTACCGCAGTTCGGGTTACCGGCAATAGCAATAGTAAAAAGCTTCGGAGCCATTAGACCCTCTTCAATTTAAGAACGTTCGCTTCTTGCTTGCGAAGCGACAAACGGTACGACAAAACACTGACTTCAATCGGATCACCGAGAGGTGCCACCTGCAAAACTTCAAGCGTCACGCCACGGACAAGCCCCATAGAAAGCAACTTGGACTTGTAGCGGGCATCGCCCTCGTTATAACCAACGATTTCCACCTTATCGCCTTTCTTGAGGTCGGAAAACTTCGGTTCAAGATCCCATTTCTTTGTAGAGGTTTTGCCTCCACAACCGCAATTACAACCCATTTTATTTTCCTTTTTTAGCCTTTAAAGCATTCGCCTTTTTCGCAACGACGCCTTCATTTCCCCTCTTCATGAAGTCTTCAATTGTCGAAAGAGTTTCAGCAGAAAGAATATGCTCCATGCTGCAGGCGTCCTTGTCAGCAATTGCTTCGGAAACGCCCAGACGGATCAAAAAACCCTTCAAAAGAATATGGCGGTTCAGCACATCGGCAGCCGCCTTACGACCTTCTTCAGTGAGTTCCACGCCACTGTAAGGTTCCTGAGTCACAAGACCCAGCTTTTTAAGTTCAAGAATCGCCTTAGCCACAGAAGGCATCTTCACAGAAAGGGCAGCGGCAATATCCTTGACACGGGCAATCCCGTTTGCCAAGCGAAGCATGTGCACCATTTCCAAGTAGTCTTCGAGACTCTGGCTAAGCTTCACGTGATTGTTTTCCATATTCGATGATCCTTTAAACGTTAACGTCGCCTAATTTTATTAGACAAGACTAAAATTAGTAAGCCAAGGCTAATTAGTCAAGGCTAAACTTTTGAATTTTTGCAGAAATATGAGAAATGCAAGAAAAGATATAGGGAGAGACTATAGCATACATGACAATTCCAAGCTTATCACCTTTGCAAACGGTTGTTGACAAAATGAACGGCAAGCAAAGCAATCCATTGCATTCCATTTTGGACTTTTATATATTTCGAAACGGATCCATTGAGGATGCCATCCGGCTCAGCCGGGCGTTATTATATCGATTGGCTATATTCTAACAATCAACAAATAGGAAACTCATGGCAAGACCCATCAGAGAAACCCCTATCTTGTTCGGCGAGGATGCTCGCCGGTTTATCGCCCGTATGCAGGAGAGGCACCCCGAAACTCCAGAAGCTCGTGCCCGCCGCTTACGGAATTACGAATTTTTCCAAAAAGCATTTGAACGAGGCATGCGCGAAAAGCGAGCCCGTGAAGCTGCTAACGGAGGTAAAGATCCATGGTTCGACAATGTGTAGACAGTTCGAATCTTGATTTCATTCGGTTACAGCCCACAAATAAGGTTAAATCCTTTGATTGTGGCGACGAAGATTTGAACGATTTTATTTTAAATCGAGCAACCCCTTTTGACAAATATATGCTGGCGGTCAGCTACGCTTTTGTTGATACCAATGACACTAGCAGACCCTTAGCCTATTTCAGCCTTGCAAATGACAAGATTGCTACTAGTGATTTTCCAAATATGACGGAATTCAACAGATTCCGCCGAAAACAAGGATTTCCAAACGAAAAACGGCTAAAAAGTTATCCAGCTGTAAAACTATGCCGATTAGCAGTTGATCAAAATGCAAAAGGGAATCAAATTGGTTCTAGTTTACTTGATTACATCAAATCCATGTTCGTTATTAACAACAAGACAGGTTGCCGCTTTATAACAGTGGACGCCTACTTGGCGGCAGTTCCGTTTTACGAAAAGAACGGGTTTCGCATGATGAACCTGGAAGACGATGATCCACATACACGATTGATGTACTTTGATTTGATGGATTTGGTGGCGTAAATCAGTCCCCTAAAGAGTTTCTAGTCAAGCAAGATCTATTATAAAGTTCATCGCAAAAAAAAACTCAATTTTGTCCGCCAGCGAGCGGACAATTTTGCTTTTGGGGCTTTGGGGGAAAGTCGCAAAAACGCACATTTAGAGAGTTATACCGCAGAAAAGTGCTTATAATTCTCTAAATGTCTTGTTTTTGAGGACATTTAGAGAATTATAGCGAGGTTTTTGTTAGATAGCCTCTTTTTAAGAACCTAAAAAAAACAGATTAAAAACAACACATTAGTCAATAATTTCAAATATTCTAAATTTAGAGATACACTTATACTTATTTATGTAATAAAGGACTCAAGATGAAAAGAACCCTCTTTTTATTATGCGCATTCTTTTATCTTTACAATTTAAGTGCATGCTCAGAAGCCGATTCCAATACTCGATACAAGCTATACCCCACTCAAAACATGTGGACTTTTTTAAAATTAGATACAGAAACAGGAAGAATTTGGCAAGTCCATTATTCCATAAAGGGAAAAGACTCTCGCTTTGAAGCACCACTTAACTCAGGCAACATTGCAAAGACACTAAAGAAATCGCAAAAAATTGGACGATATGCATTATACCAAACCCAAAACATGTACAATTTTATTTTGCTAGACCAAATTGACGGAGACACCTACCAAGTTCAATGGGGTTTTGACAAGGAAAGTCATCTATTAATCCCCATTTCGGAGTAACCACTAACGTTTTCGCTCCAATTCTATTTGTGGCAAAATGATACGGCACTCGTCTTCTCGTTCCTTATTTTTCCAAGCTACGATATAACGAACCTTGGCATTTTTTACAACATAACCAAGTTCTTCAAGATGCTTGATTTTTGCTTTTGCATCCTTCGACAAAACGGCAATCGCATTTTTGGACGAAGATAAGTCATATAAGTTACCATTCTTAAACTGCAACGGCATACCCGCACATAGCGAAAGAATCCTCTTCTTCAATTCAGAGCCTTCGCCTGATGCTTCACCATAGAAATAATCAAGCCACAAATCCTTATGACCGAACTGACAAATGATTTCAGCTGGTTCTGGATATTGGGTGTTGTCTATTATTTTCTCAGGTGCATACTTTTCCAAGAATGGACTGCAATGAAAAACATACAATTGGTTCTTTGCACGAGTAAAGCCAACATACAAAACACGTCTTTCCTCCTCCGTATCTATTCGTAGGCCTTTCAACATTACATAAACTCTGTCGAATTCTCGTCCTTTGGCTTTGTGAATTGTTGATACAACAACTTCATTATTCGAACCTTTTTCAAAATCCGAAATTTTAGATTCAATCAAGAACAATTCAAAATCATTTCGATAAAGTCGATCATTTTGATTCTTATAGACCTCAAGAGCTCGTAAACAAACTTCCAATATGGAACTTTCTTGATAATTTTTCTTCAACTTTTCTACTGCACTATCCCACTCATCTATACTGACAATCGGTTCATTATTCTTTTGAATCCATTCCAAGAAATCTCTAAATTCAATCAATTCATGCAATGGGAATCCATCGCTGTTCTGAATTAATTTAGCCCTTATATTCTTATAATTCAAAAGGGCCATAACCTTTAGAGCATCATCATTTGTCTTCGTTAAAACACAAACAGATCCTTCTGGAGGATATTTTTTCAAGTGCTTAAATATCGGATATTCTAGATTAGGAGAAATGAATTTTACAATTTTTACGTCACCTATACCATCTTTCACAGAGACAATAGGATTTTCTTTCAAACGGTTCGGGATATCCTGCACAAAACGATTGCTAAAATCCACCACCGGTTTTACACTGCGGTAGTTTTCAACAAGTTCATATTTTTTAGCCTTGTAGATGTCCATAAACCGACTCAAACTCACAGAGCCAGAACCGTCTTTCTTATGAATGCCCTCAAAAATGTTTTGGTCATCATCACCAACTGCAATTACGCGCATATCGTCATTTTCTTCAATAAGCGCTTGTACCAGAGCAAATTGGCGCTCGTCCATATCTTGAGCTTCATCAACAACAAGGACTTTCTTC
>CAMZFJ010000177.1 GCA_947306025.1 uncultured Fibrobacter sp. | reverse complement strand
AAGGCGTGGAAATCAACCGCGATTTCAAGGAATACTTGGCATACACCATGGACCGCGAACAGACGGAGATGAAAAACGGCGAAAATTAATAAAATGTAACCTAAAAAGTCGTCGTCCCGTAAGGGGCGGCGATTTTTTTATGTAGGTCGGAAAAAGTTTTATTTGTTTTATAAAATTTGTTTTTTGTTTTATGGATTGAAAAAAAATTTAATGGAAAAATTAAAATGGCGAATTTGCTTAAAAAACGGCAATTCTGATTTTCAAAATTTGTTGTTGAATGCTATGCGATAATTTATTTTTTTTATGGATAAAATGAGGCATATTACTTTTTTGTTAAAAGTGATATGATCGTTTTGCTTAAGACTGCTTTGATATTTTTTGTCAAAAAAGAGTTGGATTGTATGAAATTTAATCGAATTTCTGCTATAGCAGTTACGGCTTTTGCCGTGACTTTGCCGTTTTCCCTGTTGGCTTGTAGCGAGTCGAACCCTACAAATGCCGACGATCCCATTGCATATTCTGAACCTGCGCTGGAAACTTCGTCGTCTGTTACGGAGGTTTCTTCTGAGGTATCTTCATCATCCGGAGAACCTTCAGGAACGGGGTGCCTGGCTATAGTTTATACTGTTAATGATGAATGCCTACCCGCATGCAATGATGAAAACGAAGGAAAAGTAGAAACTGTGTGGGTCGGAAATTCCAAGTATGGATACGAAACTTTCCATAAGTGCCAAAATGGCTCCTGGGTACAAGGGGACATAAGCCTTACTTGCGATACCGCTGGCGTGCAGGTGGGGGACCTTTGCCGAAAAACTGGAAAGACAAACTTGTTCTTTGCAGCTGGAGGACTTTCTCCATCAGAAAGAGTATTCGCTTATGCAGGCGATGGTGTTTGGGAAGAATGTGACGGCTTGACTAAAATAACCAAGGAATGCTCCGCCGAAAACGTAGGCGATAAAGAAAAAATTGTTTATGGTCGTGATGATAATACATTGTCTATGTATTACCAGTGTTCTAGCGACGGGTGGACTGAAATAGATGAGCCTACTTTTTACAACTGTACGGATTCCGTCTCAGTTAGTGGAACCTGTTCGATTGAAATAGATGGAAAAATGGTTTACTATAAATACGATGAAGGAACAATCTTGGTCAATGAAGGCGGCTGGGTGAAAGCTAGCTATGATTCTGAATTAGGTTTTTGTCCGGAAATCTACATACGTTATTTTGTCTCTTGTGGGGAAGGTTCAGAATTTATGTGCGAAGTTAACGAATATAACCAGCCCAAATTACGCGAATCCGGTTGGGTGAATTACTATTGCAAAAAAGGGCAATGGAAGCAGTCGAACCTTGTGCCGAATCAATATACGGATTCTCGAAAAGAAGGCTTAACGGATATGGAATACGATGTTTTGGATTTGCCCAAAGAAGCAAAAGTTGGGGACCGTGTAGGTGGATTGCTGGAAACTTGCTGGTATGATGAAGAACTTTATACGATAGGTGGTTGGGGTGTGTATGATTATTGCTTGTCTCGAAATTATTACCGCTATCGTGAAAATGGTTCTTGGACCTTGGAAACGCAGAGTGAATTTGAGGACTATTTATCTTCTGATCACTTAGGCTGTAATGCAGAAACAGAAGGCGAAAAGAGGTATTCGCTGCCGCGTAATGATAAACCCGGTGCGGTTTACCAATGCGTTTCTGGTTATGCCGAACCTGTTGAATATATCTTTAATCGATACGAAAAAGCAGGGGAATGAATCATAAGAAAGAAAAGGAGTTGGTGATGATGAATTTTAATCGAATTTCTGCTATTGCAGTTACGGCTTTTGCCGTGACTTTGCCGTTTTCGCTGTTGGCTTGTAGCGAGTCGAACCCTACAAATTTCGACGAGCCCATTGCATATTCTGAACCTGTGCTGGAAACTTCGTCGTCTGTTACGGATTCTTCGGAATTGCCTGCAACTCCATGTACCGCCGAAAACGAAGGTAAGGTAGAAAAGGTATGGCACGAGCATTTACCTACTAATGGTATCCACTCGCTTGCAAGCTGGGGACATTATAGCTACCACCGTTGCGAAAAAGGTTCCTGGGTTGAAGGTGGTATTAGTCTTTCTTTTGATACCGTTGGTGTTCAGGTGGGCGATGCTTATATAAGAAATTATGTTTCAAATATGCAATCTGGTTTGATCCACACCGATATCTATACTTATGCAGGCGATGGAAATTGGAACCTTCTTAAATGCGATGCTGATAGATGTATGGAAAAATTGACTGTTAGCCCCGATAGAAAGACGGCGTATTATAGTTATTCGCCACTAAGTTCACAAGGTTATCCTTTTATATCAGGATGGCATGAGACGGACGAAGCTGATTATATCTGTTTTACGAAGAAAGTAGCCTCTAACGATACCTGCGTCATTGAATCTGGTGGAGAAAAAACATTTTACATATTTGAGAGTTCATGGCGAAGAATAGATTATGATCCTGTTTTGGGTTTTTGTTCTGGGACTAATGAATATGGGGTGAAAGACGAAAAACTGTATTATTGCAAATATGGCCTATGGACTGAAAAGAACATGATTCCGCGTCAATATACGGATTCTCGAAAGAAAAATTTGACCGATGATGAATTTGATGTTTTAGACTTGCCTAAAGAAGCTTCAGTAGGTGATCGAGTAGGGGGCTTGTTGGAGGTCTGCTTCTATGATCAGCGTTTGGACTTGGGGCATGCTTCAGCTGCTTATGATATGTGTATTCCGCAACGCTATTATCGGTATGGTGAAGATGGAACTTGGACTTTGGATACTTATTATCGAAAATCGGGGGCTGGATGGATTTTGCAAACGGAAGAAGAACGGGCAAAAGAGAGAGAAAACGCTCGGTGTACATCGGAAAACGAAGGCTCGGAATATTCTTTTTTGCCGCAAGTGGGTTTTGTCTCCGTTGTACCATGGGAGGCGCCTGCTATCAAAGTTAATCCAGGCGCTGTTTATCAGTGTGTTGGGGGAAAACTCTTTTTTAAAGATTTCGCTTATGGACGGTATGATGGCTTGAAAATGTTTTACGAAACTGAAGCTAATCCAAATCTTGTTCCTCGTCAATATACGGATCCTAGAAAAGAGGGGTTGACGGACGAAGAATATGATGTATTGGATTTGCCTAAGGAGGCGTCGGTGGGAGATCGCGTTGGAGGCCTGTTGGAAAACTGCTTGAATGACCAAACCTTTAGTATTTGGGAAGAATCGGGTACGGGTTACACTGAACACTTGTATGATTATTGTATGCCTAGAAACTATTACATATACGGTGAAGATGGTTCTTGGTCAATGGAAACGGATTTTGATGTGATTGTTCGTTATAGTTCTAGAGAAATTTTTCCAGATTGTACGCCGGAGACGTTAGGCAACAAGGTGGTTTCTGAGCCGTTACCGGATTATCCGGGGGTAGTTTTCCAATGTATTTATGTGCCAAATAACTACTTGGAATATGGGTATAGGGCTGTTGAATATATTTTTGACAGAGCTGAAAAGAAAAATTAAAAAGGAGTTGAATGATGAACTTTAATCGAATTTCTGCTATTGCGGCAGTCGCTTTTGTGGCTATGCCGTTTGCCCTAGTCGCTTGTAGCGATTCTTCTTCTACAATCGTCAACGAACCTGTTGCCGATGCCGATTTGGAGCCTACGCCGGGAATGTCGTCGGGAACAGAATGTCAGGGAATCAGTATTCCGGAAGGCTTTTTGTGTCTGCAAGAGGCTTGCAATGCCGAAAATGAGGGACAAGTTATAGCTGCAGAACATGGTAATCCAAAGTACGGATATCAGGTGCTTTATGCTCAGTGCAAACAGGGATCTTGGACAAATGTCGAACCGTGGGCTGCTTGTGATACTGCTGGGGTAGCTGTTGGTGATACTTGTTCAGAAGCGACTTTCAAGGGTGGATTCCAATTTGGTGGTAGTACCCATGCTTATTACATCTATGCGGGCGATGGAGTCTGGAAAGAAATAGAACCTGTCCCTGCTGATTCTAGCGAATCAACAACGCTGGAATTAGGAAAATGTTCCTCTGAAAATGAAGGAAAGGTCGAGGTGATTACGGAATATAAAGTGGGACATGCCACTGCATCCGACAGATACGGTAGTCCGGCGTATTATCGATGCGAAAGTGGTTCGTGGGTAAAAGGTGATATTACGCTTACTTGCGATACCGCTAATGTACAAGTCGGTGACGCTTGTATAAAAACTGTGTCTCGTCCTCCGAATCCTATGGGCATTACTGCTATCTATACTTATGCTGGCGATGGAAATTGGACTCCTGATGAATGTAATAGTGCTGATGGTGAATATGCTAAAAAATTGACGGTTGGTGCCGATAGAAAAACGGAGTATTTCCAATGTACAAGTTGGTACGGATGGCGAGAAATAGATGATGTCCAATACGCTTGTTTTGCGGAATTTGCTGATAAAGACACCTGTGTGATTGAAGCTGGCGACGAAAAAAGTTATTATAAAAAAGAACTTGAGCCGACTACATATGCCTCCTTTTGGAAGAAAATCGATGGTGAAAATTCGTCATCTGCGACTGAATTGCCCTCGATAGAGTGTAATTTGCAGAATGAGGGCTTGTATGAAACTGTAATCGACACGGTTACCGTGTATCCTGATGGAAAGGTTTGGGATCGGGATGTGTATTATCATTGCGAATCGGGCGAATGGGTGAAAACGAAATGCCGCGACCCACAGGACGCTTGCACTAGCGACAATGAAGGCGAATATCGGGATGTCGTTTGTTATAGTAGTCAGGGAAATCCCAAGTCAGAAAAAACGGAATGGACCTTTAAGTGCATGGACAATAAGTGGAAAAAACTTTCTGATGAGGAAGTGGGGCAACTTAAGGCTGAAAAGGATAGCGCTGAGGTTGAAGGAATTTGTAATGAGCAAAATAAGCCGGAACCTAAGTTGGGCGATGTTTGTAGCATTTCTAGACAAGGCGGGAATACCACATTTGGGATAGTATATACCACGTTGGTTTGTAATGTCTATACCGAGGACGGCTGGGTTGCAAAGTGGTGGGGTACTCCTTCTGAAAAAAGTTGCGAGGAAATTCTTGCGACGCCCGCCGATACGACTCCCGCCGAATAACCCTCTCTTTTTCGACTGACTCTTTGGGATTGCATGCCGCAATCCCTTTTTCTTTGGTGCTCGCCTTACGCAAAAGTTCTATATTTT
>CAMZFJ010000176.1 GCA_947306025.1 uncultured Fibrobacter sp. | reverse complement strand
GAGCGCTACCTTGACATGGTAGAGGTCACAGATTCGAGTTCTGTATCGACCACTGAAAAAGCCTCGCATTTCTGCGAGGCTTTTTTGTTGGCTACAAAAAAAGTTGCAAAGAAATGCCCGCAGAACGGGCTATTCCTTAATTACTTCCAGTTTTCATCGTAGTCTTTGCCGTAGCGCTCGACTTTCAGCATACCGACGAATGTAGCGTTTGTGACGTGATTGACCAAATCATTCGGCGTTACAAACATAGCCTGCTGTTCTCTTGCGATTTTCATCATATCCGAGAAGGATACGCGGTCACCCTTAAAGAACGTTGCCAAGGCACTGAAGACATCCTTAATAGCTTCAATGATGTCGATAATTGTGGAAAATTGTTCTGGAGTTATCTTGTCGGTGATTTTCGACAAAAGAAGCTTCTTCAAATCGGCCAAAATTTCGTCTTTAGAACGAAGCTTCTTCGGAGCCACAGACTTTTTAAGCTTGAAATTCTTCTTGCATTCTTCTTCATGCGATTCGACGTAATTGGCATACATATCGAAGAGCGTGACCGACTTAGAGCTAGACTTGCGGCCAATAAGGGGATGATCCTTAAAGCCAACGTCAGCGTCCTTGAGTTTGAGCTTGAGTGCCGGATTCTTCTTGGATGCATCCAAATAGCACTGGTAAACATAGGAAGAGCACACCATCGTATGCTTGCCTGGCGTTTTCTCTTTTTCAATAATCGTCTTAAGTTCTGCGGCAACCAAGCACAAGAATTCTACAACAACGCGAGAGATAAACTGATTTGTTATCGGATGCTTGAAGATAAGGATCAAGCCCAAAAGAATCAAGTCGGAATACGGATACGGAAGGTCCTGGAGCACATAATCCTTGGCAATCGGAACAACTGGTTCAACACCATATTTGCCAGCCTTATTATGGCGCATCACATAAGCTTCACGAGCGTCTGCATTGTCCTTCATTCGGCGAGCATGGATGCCATCACCACCAGCTTCAGCAAGGACATCATCCTGTTTCTGAACAAAGATTGCACCATGCGAGACATCGGACCCTGTAAATTTCATGATAAGTTTACTAATATCATCATTCGGGTCTCCCTTAAACGCCAAAATATCGCCCGGGAGCAAATCTTCTACAGAGAGCATTCCACTTTTTTTCACTTTTTTTGCCATTTTATCTTTCCTTTTGTTTTAAGTTGTCTAGAATTTACTTATAACAATCTTACAAAACAATAACCCATTTGGGTTATTTTGACAGGAATGAAGATAACATCTTATTCAAAGCGGCGGTATTTGCGAAGGAATTTTTACAAACAGATGCTTTGGATACAAAAAAAGACCTGAATTTAATTCAGGCCCTTAAAATCAAATTTTTAGGAGAAGCAAGCAGTTACGCGCCGCTTATCGTAAAAATTACTTGGCGGCAGCGCTGTCGACCACATCAACCTTTGCGGCAGAGTCAGCCGGGATAGCGACTGTGGCCGGTTCAGCGATCGTTTCGGCAGGCTTTGCATAAACAGGTGCGGCAGGTGCCGGAGCGGCAACAGCAGCCGGAGCAGCGGCAACTTCAGCCGGGTCTTCGAAGAAGTTGATCTTGGAAAGACCGAACATCATCACCCAAGAAAGCACGAGACCACCGACACCCATCACGATACCCGTAACAGCCATCCCGCGCGTATCCGTATAACCGGTGGCGTGGGCAAGTGCGTTAGGCGGCGTAGAAATCGGGAGGCACATACCGAGGGAGCTTGCGAAAGCAACAGCGACCATCAAGGATGTCACGCCACCGAGCGGAGCGAGGTTTTCCTTGCAGCTCATTGCCACGACGATGAAAATCGGCACGAGTAAGCTTGCTGTAGAAGTGTGGCTCATGAAGTTTGCCATGAAGAGGCAGATAAATCCGCAACCGATCATGAGGACAAACGGAGACCAAGTATTGAACGGAATAGCGTTGATGAGATCCTTTGCAAGACCCGTCTGCTGCAAACCGAGACCAAGAGCAAAGCCACCAGCCACGAGCCAAAGAACGTCCCAGCTCATTTCGTTGAGGTCTTTCTTGGTAATCACACCCGTCAAGGCGAACACAGCCATCGGGATCATAGCAATCACGTTGTCGTTAAGACCATGACGGTCCTTACCGGTAATCCACAAAAGAACGCAAACAGCAAAGGTAATGTAGACGATAATAGCGCGCGGGCTCTTGTCAAAGCCATTGGCACCTTCGATATCGAGGTTCATTTCCTTCATCTTGATCGGATAGAGCTTGAGGAGCAAAATCCAGGCAATAATCATCATGACAATCACATACGGAACACCAAATTCCATCCACTGGCCAAACGAAATGTTGAAACCGCTGGACTGGAGAGCGCCAAGGGCGATTGCGTTAGGAGGCGTACCAATCGGGGTACCCATACCACCGATGTTTGCACCGAGCGGGATGGCAAGAGCAAAAGCGGCTTTACCGCGGTCATTGGCATCGAACAACTTGAGCACCGGGCCAAGGATAGCAAGCATCATGGCAGCCGTTGCAGTGTTGCTCATGAACATGGAGAACACGGCCGTAATAATCATAAGGCCAAGAAGCACCCACTTCGGGTCCTTTCCGAACGGCTTGAGGAGCACGCGGGCAAGGTTCTTGTCCATGTTGTACTTGCAAGCGGCAGAAGCAAGGAAGAAGCCACCCAAGAAGAGCATGATAATCGGGTCGGCAAACGTTGCCATGATAGCCTTGAACTTGAGCGGTTCAACGCCTTCCACGCGGAACGGGATAAGAGCCGAGTTCGAAAGCGTGAAGATCATCAACACGATGACGAACATGGAGGTGGACCAGATTGGGAACGGTTGAAGGATCCAGAAAAGGGCGGCCATCACAAAGATTGCGATGACGCGGATTTCGAGAGGGTTCAACGCATGGTCACCCACGAAGCCGAGGGCTTCGTACGGGACGAAGAGGGCAGCGATGGCGAGCACCGATGCAATGATGAGTTTGATGAGTTTTGCTTTTGTCATAACGGCGCAAATTTAGTAATTAAACTTGCGTTCGGCTAGACCGTAAAAGCGGCTTCGCCATAGTTGGCAGAACTTAGTTGGCCCTTCGGCAAGCTCAGGGACCTTAAAGGTTGGTGAGCCTGTCGAACCAAAGTTCTAAGTTCTAAGCTCTATATCAACGCACCATGATTCTCGTGACGGCACTTTGGCTTCCGACCTTGAGGCGGACGAAATAGAGGCCCTGTTTCGGCTTCTTCATCGAAATGGCGTTCGAGCCTTCGTTCGCTACAGACTTGCTCGTTGCGACCACGCGACCATCGATACCCACGATGCTCACCTTGACTTTAGCACCGGCAAGTTTCGAGACCGCATCAAAGCCCACGTTCAGTGTATTTTGCATCTGGTTCACGCGGAAGCCCGAAATTTGATTCTTAGCCACCTGTGCAGCAACTGCACTCTTGGTCACTCGAACAGAAACATTTTTCGCCTTCGACGAAAGGTTCACGTTCACCGGGCGATCCTTCACGACTTCGACAGTTTCGTCACCAATCGTTGCATAAACATGCAAGCCCTTCGCCCAAACGCTTTCGAGTCCCACAAAGTTCAATTTACCGTCACGAGTTGTCGTAGCGCTAGCTTCGAGATTCCATTCGAGATCATCGCCATTTTTCTTGACGCTCTTAGCCAAGCGCTGCTTGCCCTCGACAATGGAAAGATTCACATGGTCGCCCATGCCTGCAGGCGGTTCGCTCAAGGAAGAAGCCACATCACCCGCAGCCAGTTCGTTCCAAGCATCGCGCTTGCCATTCTTATCCGTAAGCACTACACGGAAATTCCAGTTTTCAGACGTTGCACTCTTGAGGAGAGGCGGTGGCGTCCATTCATCTTCGAGGACAATGGTTGCCTTCAAAGGAATGCGCAATTCCCTAGATTTTTCGGTTTTGACCCAAACAGCTTCGTAAGGACCAAGCACGCTGATCGTATCGTAAGAGCTAATATCTGGATACCACTTCGCAAAAGTCACACCATCTTCTTGTGGGAGCTTGACATACCAACCATAAGGGTTAGCAACCAAGTTCCAGCCAGAATACTTGTTTTCCAATTTCCAGACGACTTCATCCTTCATGTTTGGCGTCTGCAAACTGAGGGAGAGCGGTTCCTTGGCAATGGGTCCGTACCAGTAACCACGTGTAGAATCGAACATATCATCGGCATCATATCGACGATACTGCCAGTAATCGCCAACCGGATTCGATTCGTCCCACCAGAAGACCGAGGTCACTTCGTCGGATCCGACAGCCATTCGGCAAACTTCGTCCATTTCCTCGCGGAAGTTTTCGTCATCACCGATTTGTTTTAGCTCTTCCTTCATGTGCTGGCACTGCTCAACTGCCCAAGCTTTTGACTGACTAGAGAAACGTTCAGCGATGTCGCTCTTGCAATCACCTTTATCCTTGCAGAAGGCGTACAGCGAATACGTCTGCCAAGAATTTGGAGCCAAATTCACCGGAATTACGGTATCGCCCTTGAAGACCGGGAAGTCGTCATAGCGGACTGATTCGTGACCATCCGTAAGAACAACGATGACCGTATATTCACCAGCTGGGGCCGGGTCAAGTAGCCAAGTGCCGTTCTTGATGTTTTCGACATCCTTACCACTAATAACCGTATCAAGATAAATACCATTTTTCGATTCAACAACGATATGATAGTCCACCTTGGCATGCTTGTCAGCCTGCAAATCATTGAACGTCATGCGGAGAGCATTGTCTTGTTGCGTCGCCGTAGGCTTTGTTATTGTAGCGATATAGCTTACACTAGAGCTGGAATTCGGCGTAAGCGTGCCGGAGCTGCTGCTCTGATCGGAAGAAGAACTGCCCGTGGCGCTACTAGAGCTGGAACTAGACTGCTGCTGGCCAGAGCTGCTAGAAGTTTCGCAAGGCTTATATTCAGCATCAATAGTCAAATCATCGGTCACCTTCGTAAAGTTAGACTTCCAACCAACAAAGCACTGGTCGCCTATCTTCTTTGCGACATTTTCCGGCGCAGTAGCATCTTTACCGTGTTCCACTTTTTCCGTTTTTTCGGCATCAGCGCCATCGGAATCCTTATAAACAAACGTTACTGTATATATGCAAGTCTTATATTGAGCCGTAACATCCAGCGGATTAGTCACATGACTAAAATCAGGTTTCCACCCAGCAAAGCATTGGTCATCGATTTTCTGCGGGAATTCGTCATCTTTAGGTGCGG
>CAMZFJ010000175.1 GCA_947306025.1 uncultured Fibrobacter sp. | reverse complement strand
CTATGCGTGCTCGCGGTTCCCAGGTGACCGACGTTATCGTTCTCGTCGTGGCTGCCGACTCCATGGTGATGCCGCAGACGGTTGAATGTATTGAACTTGCCAAGCGCGAAAATGTGCCGATGGTCGTTGCCATTACGAAGATGGACTTGCCGACCGCAAACCCGGACAAGATTCGCGCCCAGCTCGCAGAACGCGGTGTAGAAGTCGAACAGTGGGGCGGTCAGACCAGCTGTATCGAAGTTTCTGCACGTACGGGTCAGGGCATGGATGTCCTCCTCGAAACGCTCGCTCTCGAAGCTGAAATTTTGGAACTCAAGGCCAACCCGGATACGCACGCCCGTGGCGCTGTCGTTGAATCCAAGCTCGACGTGGGTAAGGGTTCCATGGCTACGATCCTCGTGCAGAACGGTACGCTCCATGTGGGTGACCCGTTTGTTTGCGGTATCTACGCAGGTCGTGTCCGTGCCATGTTCAATGAACGTGGTGTCCAGTTGAAGGAAGTTCCGCCTTCTGCTCCGTGCCAGGTGCTCGGCTTTGACGGTACTCCGCAGGCCGGTGATGAACTCGTTGTGGTGGAAGACGAAAAGACCGCACGTGAAATTGCTTCCAAGCGCCGTATGGCTGCTCGTGAACGCGATCTCCGCGCCCGTAAGACTGTGTCTCTCGAAAACTCCTTCAACGCCAAGAAGGAAGGTACGCTCTCCGAACTCAACCTCATCGTCAAGGCCGACGTGGGTGGTTCTGCAGAAGCTTTGGCCGCTTCCCTCGAAAAGCTTACCAACAAGGAAGTCCGCGTCAACATCATCCGCAAGGGTGTGGGTACGATTACGGAATCCGATATCCTGTTTGCAACGACTGCACAGGCAATCATCATCTCCTTCCACCTTATGCCGTCTCTCGCTGTCCGCGAAATGGCCCAGAAGGAAGGCATCGAAATCCGCAACTACCGTGTGATTTACGACTGCATTGAAGATATCAAGAACGCTGTGGAAGGCCTCCTCAAGCCGATTATGCGCGAAGAACTCGTTGGCGAAGCCGAAATCCGCCAGGTGTTCAAGGTCCCGAAGGTCGGTCTCATCGCTGGCTGTATGGTTACCGACGGCGAAGTCGACCGCACGAGCCATGTCCGCGTTTACCGCAATGGTGTGGAACTCGGTACGACCGCAGTTCAGTCTCTCAAGCGCATGAAGGACGACGTCAAGTCTGTCGCTCGTGGCTTCGAGTGCGGTATCGGCCTCAAGGGTTACGACGATATCAAGGAAGGCGACAGCCTCATCTTCTTCAAGGAAGTCAAGGTTGCCCGTACGTTGGAAGACGTTGCCCGCGAAGAAGCCGAAGAAAAGGCTAAGAAGGCCGCTGAAGAAGCTGCAGCAGCGAAGGAAAGTAATTAGAACTTAGAAGTGTAGCTATGGGCTATGGGCACGGACCTTCGGTCCTCTGAGGTATGAGCTAATTGTATGAAATTGACATGCTTTTGCTCATAAGCTCAAAGCGAAGCGTGCCCAGAGCGCTTTAGCGCGACCCCATACCTATAACCTACAACTTAAAACCTAATAATGACTAGAAGAACCGATAGATTAGGCGAACAATTCCGCGAGGAAATCGGAAAGCTCATCCAGAAGGGCTTGAAGGATCCGCGTGTGAGTTCTCTCGCGAGCATTACCCGTGTGGATATTACCGAAGACCTGAGCTATGCAAAGGCCCTCGTCTCGGTGATGGGTTCCGATAAAGAAAAGCGCGATACGCTTGTCGGGCTCAACAATTCCGCCGGCTTTATTCGTGGCGTCTTGGGCAAGTCCTTGAAAATTTTCAAGGTTCCGGAACTCAAGTTCGTTCTTGACGAAAATCTTGAACATGCCATGCACATTGAAGAAATCCTTGCAGAACTGAAGCAGAAAGGGGAACTTTAATTGACCCCTTCCGGCTTCGTCCTTTTGGATAAAATAGCAGGTGAAACTTCTTTTAAGGCCCTTTTCCCTCTGAAAAGGGTCTTTTGTACTAAGCGCGTCGGCCATGCAGGAACGCTCGACTTGCGTGCAAGCGGTTTGATTATCGCGGCTATCGGCCGTGCGACACGCCTTTTGCCGTACATCGAAGCAAAAGACAAGTGCTATACGTTCCGCCTGCATCTCGGCTACGAAACCGACACTCTTGAATGGGACGGGGAAGTCGTGGAACAGGATGCGCGCTTCGACAAGCTCAGCGACCTTGGTAAGAGCCCTGAGCCAGCCGAAGGGCCGAGCAGAATCTCTCGCGAAGACTTGGAACGCGTTTTGCCGCAGTTCATTGGCGATATCGACCAGGTCCCGCCGAACTACTGTGCCGTAAAAATCAATGGCCATCGCGCCAGCGACTTGATGAATCGTGGTCGTGAAATTGAACTTAAGCCTCGCCGCATCCATATCGAATCGCTCAAAGTCTTGGATGAGGGCAAGGTCACGGACGGATGCTCCGGCAAGTGCTTTGCGACTTTTGACCTGGAATGCAATTGCAGCAAGGGAACGTACATCCGTTCGCTCGGTCGTGATTTGGCACGTGCGCTCGGAACATGCGGTTGCGTGTCGATGATTCGCCGCCATCGCATTGGTAAAGTGATGGTTGAACAAGCTGTTCGCGGGGATGCGCTTACGCAAGAACATTTGCTCTCGTTGGACCAAGTGTTGGATTTCCCGGTGGTGCGCTTGAACGATGATCAAGTCAAATCGATTCGCTTGGGGAATTGGGTTCCTTGGCGTACACCTGTCGAAAATTTGAGCGCTGAACCGGGCTGTGAAAAGTTTGTCTTTACGGCCGATAAAGATGGCGTTATTATTGGTCTTGGTATTTATGACCCGGGTCGTATTTGCCCGAAGTATTTTTTAGCGGGTGATGAATAGCCCTTCGGCAGGCTCAGGGACCTTGTCATTGATATTAGATTGCTACGGTATTTGAAGGATTGTGAAAATGAAGCGTGCGGTAACAATGGGAAATTTTGATGGTTGCCATTTGGGCCACCAGGCACTTTTCCGTACACTCAAGGCTGTTGCCGAAGTCAATCATTTGCAACCGACGGTTATCAGCTTTGAACCGCATTCCAATTACGTTTTGCGCGGGCCGGGCGATCCGCTCTTGCTTACGACCACTGAAGAAAAGCGTGAATTCGTCGAGAGCTTTGGCCTTGAATTTTTAGTGTTGCCGTTTACGAAAGAAATGGCGAAACTCCCGTTCGATAAGTTTGTCCGTACGGAACTGATTGAAAAGCGCGAAGTTGTTTCGATGTTCTTTGGCCATGACCATTGCTTTGGTGCTGGCGGCAAGGGCAACTACGAGACGATTACCGCCGCATTCCCGGAACTTAGCACGCAGATGCTTTCGATGGTGCTCCACAAGGGCGAACGCGTGAGCTCTTCGGCGGTGCGCAATGCGCTTTTGAATGGCGATGTCGATCGCGCCCAGACGTATTTGGGCCGCCCGTACCGCTTGTCTGGAACGGTCGTGGTGGGCAAACGCCTTGGCCATACGATCGGATTCCCGACGGCGAATGTGCAGATGGAACAGTACAAGTTCTTGCCGAAAGGCGGTGTGTATGTGGCAAGCGCAAGGCTTTCGGACGGTCGCATTTACCGCTCCGTCGTGAACATCGGTACGCAGCCGACAACGCCCGGGACGCATAATCTTGCGATTGAAGCGTTTTTGCTCGACTTTAACGAGGACATTTACGGGCAACATTTGGTGCTGGACTTGCTCGCCTTTTTGCGCTCTGAGAAAAAGTTCGCGAGCATCGAAGATTTAATTCGACAGATCGGGATGGATGCCGACACGGCCAAGAATTACAATGGAAACCATTGGGCGGAATAAATTATCTATGCTTGCGAAGAACAAACAAAAAAAAGAATACCAGAAGCCTAGAATGAAGGTGTATCCTCTTAAAATACAGGGAAATCTTCTTGATAGTAGTAACCCTGATAGAATGCGAGTAATCATCGTTGATTAGATGATTAAACGATCGTATTGTCTAGCCTGAATATTTCGGCGAGCTGCTTGTCGTCCATGTCGGCAAGCCATGTTTCGCCGGCATTCACGGTCATGTTCGCAATCGCCTTCTTCGTTTCGAGGAGGGCGTTAATTTTTTCTTCGAACGTTCCCTTGGTGATGAAACGGTGGACTTGAACGTTGCGCTTTTGGCCAATGCGGAATGCGCGGTCGGTGGCTTGCGCTTCGATGGCGGGGTTCCACCACAAATCGTAATGGATGACTTGCGAGGCGGCGACGAGGTTCAGGCCTGTGCCACCAGCCTTGAGTGAGAGAATGAGCACTTTGCAGTCTGGATTTTCCTGGAAGTCCTGGATCATTTCGGAGCGCTGTGTTTGCGTGCAACCGCCGTGATAGAAGTGCGTGCGCAGGCCCAGTTCGCTTTCGATGGTGGATTTGAGCAAGTGGCCCATTTCGGCAAATTGCGTGAAGATAAGCGTTTTTTCGCCCTGTTCTTGGATGGACGTGAGCAGGTCCAAGAGCATCTGCATCTTGCCCGATTCTAGCTTGCTCGTTTGCTTTGGTGAAGCGACAATGTCACTGGGTCCTTCCTCCCTTTGGTCGTCAGGATGACTTGCAGTAGGAGAATCTACGCCTTTTAGGAACGTTGCGGGGTGGTTACAGATTTGCTTGAGCGCCAAAATCATCTGCAAAATGATTCCCTTGCGTTTGAATAATGCGTGGGCATCGTTCGCGAGTTCGCTCATTTGCTGTTCTTCTTCGAGCTGCGCCAAGAAATGGTCGAGGGTGCGCTTGTAGATAGCCGCCTGCGAACGCGTGAGTTCGGCGTATTCGTCCTGGATGATTTTTTCGGGCAAGTCGCTGATGATGCTTTTGTCGGTCTTGAGGCGGCGCAGCATGAACGGCGCTGTGATTTTGCGGAACGTTTCGGCGACGACCTGGTTGCCGTTCTTTTGAATAGGCGTTTCGTACTTTTCGCGGAATTCGCTTGCGCTTGGGAAGAACCCATGGTTCGCAAAATCCATGATGGTCCAGAATTCCATGAGGCGGTTTTCGACGGGGGTGCCGCTCATGGCGATTTTCATGGGCGCCTTCATCTTGCGCAAGAGCCTGCTCTGTTCGCTATCGGCGTTCTTGATATTCTGCGCTTCGTCGATGATGATGGTCTGCCATTCGATTTGGTCGAGTTCCTTGAAGTCCTTGCGGTATGTGGCGTAGGTCGTGAGCAATACATCGGCGTTGAACTTTTGCAAGTTGCGTCGGCCGCCGTGGT
>CAMZFJ010000174.1 GCA_947306025.1 uncultured Fibrobacter sp. | reverse complement strand
TTCCAGAGCGGTTGTGTCGGCGTAGGTGACGGGGACGTCACCGGGCTGCATGGGGACGAGTTCCTTATGTGCCTCGAAGTCGTAATCGGCGGGGAGAACATGCGCGCGGACGAGTTCTTCCTGGAGGATGGTCACGAAGTCGAGCAGGTTCTCGGGGTGGTTGTTGCCGATGTTATAGACCTTGTACGGCGGGAGTGGTAGTCCGTCTTCGCCGTTCTGCTTTTCGGGGGCGTGCTGCATCACTCGTACGACGCCTTCGACGATGTCGTCGACGTAGGTGAAGTCGCGCTTGCATTTGCCGTAGTTGAAAATTTGGATGGTCTTGCCGGCTTTAAGCTTGTTGGTGAAGCCGAAGTAGGCCATGTCCGGGCGACCTGCGGGGCCATAGACGGTAAAGAAGCGCAGTCCCGTGCTCGGGATGTTGTAGAGCTTGCTGTAGGCATGCGCCATGAGTTCGTTACTCTTCTTGGTGGCGGCATACAGCGATACGGGGTTGTCCACCTTGTCGTCGGTGGAGTAGGGAACTTTCTTGTTACTGCCGTACACGCTGGAGGAACTTGCGTAGACGAGGTGTTCGAGTTCGCCATTGCTTGCTCCCTTGCGGCATGCTTCGAGAATGTTGTAAAAGCCAATGAGGTTGCTCTGGATGTAGGCGTCGGGGTTAGTGATGGAATAGCGGACGCCGGCCTGGGCGGCGAGGTTCACAACGACGGCGAAGCGGTATTTTTCGAATAGGCTGTCGATGGCGGTTTTGTCGGCGAGGTCCGCTTTGACGAAGGTCCATTTTTTGCCAGTCGCGTTTGCGATGGCGTCGATTTCCTTGAGGCGCTCGTGCTTGATGTTCACGTCATAGTAGTCGGTGATAGAATCGAGTCCGACAAGTTCGGAGCAGGCGTAGTCGTTCAGCAACTTCTTGCAGAGGTTGCTTCCGATAAAGCCTGCGGCTCCCGTCACAAGGACTGTTTTTCCATCTAGAATAACGTTTTTATCAAGCATTATATATTCCTTTGCAACAAACCCAAAACACCTTTTTAACGTTTACGACTCTCGTCATTCCTCGTTGAGGCTTGACTGCTGCGGGAATCAAATGCGAGTCCACTTGATTCCCTTGCACGTCATTCTGAGGCTTTAGCCGAAGAATCCAGTTACATATTCAAGACTTTACTGGATGGGGCTATCGCCCCTACCCTTTGGCTCGGTCATGCCCAAGCTTGCTTGGGCGCGACTCTCGCCTTCTGGGGTGTCTTCACTTCGCTACGCTGCGTTCAAGATGACGTTTTGCGTCCATTAGCAGCCGATGGCGCTATACTCGAATCCGGCTTCGGCGAGTTCCTTTGCGTCATAGATGTTGCGCCCGTCGATGATGAGCGCGTTCTTCATCGACTTCTTCATCACGCCGAAGCTTGGCATGCGGAACTGCTTCCATTCGGTTACGAGCAGGAGTGCTTCTGCATCGAGCAATGCTTCGTACATGTCCTTGCAATACACGACAATGTCGCCCACACGGCGTTTGCATTCGTTCATGGCGACCGGGTCGTACACGCGGACGGTTGCTCCGGCTTTCGTGAGTTTGTCAATGAGCACGAGGGCTGTGGCTTCGCGCATGTCGTCCGTTTCTGGTTTGAAGGCGAGGCCCCACATGGCGATTGTCTTACCCTTGAGGTTGGCTTCGCCACCAAAGCGCTTTGCGAGTTTGTTAAAAAGTACGGTCTTCTGGTATTCGTTCACGTCTTCGACGGCTTTCAAAACGCCCATCTTGTAGCCGTTCTTTTCGGCGGTCTTGATGAGGGCCTTCACGTCTTTGGGGAAGCAGCTTCCGCCGTAGCCGCAGCCGGGGTAGAGGAACTTCGAGCCGATGCGCGTGTCGCTACCGATGCCCTTGCGGACCATGTTCACGTCGGCTCCGACGAGTTCGCAGAGGTTTGCGATGTCGTTCATAAAGCTGATGCGGGTCGCGAGCATGGAGTTTGCGGCGTACTTGATCATTTCGGCGCTCGGGATGTCCGTGAAAATTACGCGGAAATTGTTGAGCATCATCGGGCGGTAGAGGCGGGTCATGAGTTCTTTTGCCTGTTCGCTTTCGACACCCACGACAACGCGGTCGGGCTTCATGAAGTCCGTGATGGCAGAGCCTTCTTTCAAAAATTCCGGGTTGCTTGCAACGTCGAACGGAACGTTCACGCCGCGTTTGTCGAGCTCGTCTTGAATGGCGGCCTTGACCTTCTTTGCGGTTCCAACCGGGACGGTGGACTTGGTCACGAGAACGGTGTACTTTTTGATGTTTTGGCCGAAGGTGCGGGCAACGGCGAGCACGTATTGCAAGTCGGCGGAGCCGTCTTCGTCAGGGGGCGTTCCAACGGCACTAAAGACCATTTCTACATCGTCAAGAATACTTGCGAGATCGGTTGTGAATTTGAGGCGGCCTTCGCGCTGGTTGCGGAGAACCATTTCGTCGAGGCCCGGTTCGTATATAGGGATTTCACCTTTTTGGAGGGATTCAATTTTAGCTTGATTCACGTCGACGCAAGTCACGTTGACGCCCATTTCGGCAAAGCATGTGCCGCTGACAAGTCCTACATATCCTGTACCAACAATCGCTATATTCATAAAAATCCTTGATGATATTTGTTTCAATAATCATAAAGAAATGTAACAAAAATATCATGCTAAGTTGCAGTCCATTGGGATTATGTGACGGGCTGTTGGTATGTTTGCAATTCCTCACAATTGGGTACAGCTGTATCCAGTTTTTGCTTTAGAGATGGGGCGTTCCATTTTATTTCACGGTATATTATATAGTGTAGAATAATGGAAAGGAGTGTGCCTTATGCAGGTTAAATTTGGCTTGAAACAGTTTATCCCTCTTGCGGCTACTGTGCTTTCGCTTGCTACGGCTGCGACCGCCGCAACGGCTTATATCAACCAAGTCGGTTATCGTACTTCGGATCCGAAGGAATTTGCCTTGACCGATGGAAGTGGCGATATCGAAATTGTCGATGCTGCTGGTCAGACCGTTCTCAAGGTCACTCCGAAGGCGGCTTCTTATTGGAATCCCGGTGCAGTGAATGTGCAGTTGGTTGATATTTCTGAATTGAAAACTCCGGGAACTTACAGCATCAAGCAGGGCGGTCAGGTTCTTCGTTCTGACTTGAAAATTGCGGACAAAGTTTTCGAAGATGTCGCGAAGGCATCGCTCAAGTGGTACTATTACCAGCGTGCTTCCATGGCTTTGGAAGAACAGTATGCCGGCGATTGGAAACGCGATGCGGGGCACACGAATGCAACAGTGGACTTTCATAAATCCACAGGTGCTTCGGGAACAATCCAGTCGAGCAAGGGCTGGTACGATGCTGGTGACTATGGCCGCTATATTGTGAATTCGGGCATTACGACTTACACGCTCCTTTCGCTTTACGAACACTATCCGGAATTCTTCAAGACGTTCAAGTGGAATATTCCTGCCGAAGGAACGCTCCCGGATTTGCTTGCCGAAATCAAGTACAATCTCGATTGGATGTTGACCATGCAGGCATCTGACGGTATGGTTTACCACAAGCTTTCAACGCTCCAGTTCCCGGGCGATGTGATGCCTGTGAAGGATACGGAAAAACTTTATGTTATTGGTAAAGGTACGGCGGCTACGCTTGATTTTGCTGGTGTGATGGCTGCTGCATATCGTGTGTATAAACCGTTTGATGCAACATATGCAACCCAGTGCCTTGAAGCGGCCAAGAAGGCTTATGCCTGGGCGCTCCAAAATCCGAAAGTAGCTTTCTACAATCCGGCGGATGTTGGGACGGGCTCTTATAGCGATGGTGAATTCTCTGATGAATTTGCTTTTGCTGGCATGGAATTGTTTATCTCTACAGGGGATGTTTCGTACAAGCCGACGATAGATGAAAACAAGGTGAATATTGTTCCTGCATGGCCTGAAATGTACGGCCTAGCACTTTATGGTGCCGCCTCTCACGCAACGGAAGTAGGGGCAGATGCTGAAAAGGCAAAGTCGATGTTGATTAATTATGCAGATGAATTTGTCTATCAGGCTTCGAAAGGCTTTGGCGTTGTGATGGCAAATGAAGACTTTGTCTGGGGCTCCAATGCCGTGGCCGGTAATCAGGGCGTATTCCTTCTTTATGCTTACTACATTACGGGCTAACAAAAGTATTACGAAGCCGCGAAAAAGGTAATGGACTATTTGCTTGGAAAGAACCCGCTTGACATGTCTTTCTTGACCGGTTTTGGAACGAAGTCGCCGATGTTGCCGCACCATCGCCCGAGTACAGCGGATAAAATTACGGCTCCCATCCCGGGTATGCTTGTGGGTGGCCCGCAGCCAGGTGGTGAAGATATTGGCTCGAAGTCTTGGGAATGTAAGGATTATAAGACGGGTGTTCCGGCAACTTCTTACATTGATGATCGTTGCAGCTATGCCACGAATGAAGTGGCAATCAACTGGAATGCTCCATTTGCATATATAGCTGGTGCTCTTGAGGCTTTGAATGCTGGCCAAGCTCCGTCTTTTGCGGTTCCGGGTGTTGCTAAGAGTGGCACTTCGGCACTCAAGCCTTCGATTGCGAGAAATCGTACATCGGCAGAAAAGGCTCCGCGTCTCCGCTTTGACGACCAGAAAGTGTTCATCGAAAAGAACGATAAACGCTTTGACCTTAAGGGCCATCGCGTGAAATAATCGAATGTTCCCGACGAGGGATCTTCTTAAACGAAAAATTTCCATATTCATAGAATGCAAAGCGACGCCCTTCTTTAGGGCGCCGTTTTTTTGTGAAAAATGTTGTGCAAACACTTGCTACAGTATTTTCTGAATTGCGTCGGCAAAGGGTAGTATATTTCCCGTGACGGCTCTATATTATATGGGGTAAATTCAAGCACTTTTTAAAGTGAGGATGTTTGTGAAAAATCATGCGGTAAAGTCCGTTGCGCTTGCCGCGCTTTTTGCGGTTCCGTCCTTTGCTGCGACCGCCTACATCAACCAAATTGGTTACCGTCCGGGCGACTTCAAGGAATTCGCTCTTGTCGACGCAAACGGCAATGTGGATTTTGTGAATGCTGCTGGCCAGGTCGTGCTTTCTGTTACGCCGAAGGCTGCATCTTACTGGAATGCTAGCGGTCAGAATGTCCAGCTTGTCGATTTCTCGGCGCTTTCTGAAGCTGGTACGTACAGCATCAAGGTGAACGGTAATGTACTCCGTTCCGATCTCGTTGTGAAATCGCAAACGTTCGAAGAAATTGTCAAGGCCT
>CAMZFJ010000173.1 GCA_947306025.1 uncultured Fibrobacter sp. | reverse complement strand
GGAGGATTTTGTAAATGATTTCAAGTAAAGGAAAAGTAAAAGGTTTGGTTACAGTTACCGTTCGTGACTGTAATGGTAATGTGAAATATTTTAAGAACGGCTTCTGGCGTTCCCTTCTCCGATTGAAAGAACGTCCGATGATTTTCAAGCATCATAATACAATCACAAATCAGGGTGATGGTTTGATTGCGGATTTGCTTAAATGGCAAGACAAAGATAGTTTTGAATATGATTGTATGAAGTTTCTTTTGGAAGAACTTTCTCCGGCTGATTTTACAATGAGGCTTGACGAACCAACACGAATTTCTATAGATGACGTTCGTGATATTCCGACTATAAGAATGCCTTATGGGGTAGTTCCTGTTTTGCATGCGTCTTCAGCTATTCGGAGAATTTTGTCGTTAGCATATTGCCTTACTTGGGCTTATAGTGAACATAAAAAAGCTTGTGATATTCGTGGTATTCGTTCTACATCGCAAATGACATTTTTGATGGATGAAGTTGATGCTCATTTGCACCCGAATTGGCAAAGAAAAATAATGAAGGCGTTGTTGGATTCTATTGGTGAAATACTGGGACTTCGTACAAAGGGAAAAGTTCAAATTATTGCTTCAACGCATTCTCCGTTGGTGATGGCTTCGCTTGAAGATGTTTTTGATGAAAGTAAAGATAAATGGCTGGATTTTGATTATGAAAATGATGGAACAATATCTTTTACAGAAAGAGAATTTGAAAAACTGGGAACATCAGAATCGTGGCTTAAAAGCAAGGCGTTTGATTTAAAAGACTCTCGATCTATAGAATCAAGTGAAAAAATACGACAAATATATGATTTATTAAAAGAAAAACGCTCTGATAAAAATCGAATAAGGTTATTGTTTAATGAGCTTGTTGAAAAACTATCTCCTTTAGATCGTGAATTGTTCTTGATTCGATATATGTGCCAAAAGAAAGGGATATTGCCATGATTCCTGTTAGACGTGCTCCTGAACCCGCAAATTTTGATGCTGATGTCAGACAACCTGGAATTGCATGGCTGAAAAGTCACCCAAAAGCAATGCCAAGTAAATTTAAAAGTTTTTGGACGAAATGTATTCCTGATTTGGCTTTGGCTTATAATCATATTTGTGCATATCTAGCCATTTACTTTGATAGACCTCTTGGTGCTGATTCGGTGGATCATTTTATTCCTAAGTCAAATTCTGCTATTGGGAGACAGATGACTTATGAGTGGGATAATTACCGGTTAAGTTGTATAGGTAAAAATAGAAAGAAAGGTACGAAGATATTGCCGATAGATCCATTTACCATGCAACCTGTGTCGTTCTTTATAGATTTTAGTGATGGTCATATTTATGTGAATACGTTAAAGCCTGTTGTATATCAAAAAAAGTGCCAAAAGATAATTGACATTTTGAAATTGGATGAATCTGATTGCCGTGTTATGCGAAAAGATTACTTCGATCTTTATATTCATAACCATGTTGACGCTGCATATATGCAAAGTCATGCTCCTTTTGTATGGCAGGAAATTTGCAGACAAGGACTTCAATAGAATGTTTTTGTCTTGTTTCCCGTAAAGTTTATTTTTCCGAATCGCGACTAAGAAATTAAGTAGTTTATCGTTGAATGAATTCCGCAGGGGTTGTTCGCCTGCGGTTTTGCTTTTTATGGGACGCTTTGAAAAAGGAGAATGTATGCAAAACAAGGTCTCGTATGTCGTTATCATAGTGCTTGCGTTCGTGTGTCTTGTGCTTTCGATGAAACTCGGGCAGCAGTGCAATGTAGCGGAATCAGCGAAACAGGAAAAAACAACTGAAAATGAATCGGTTCAATCTAAGGATCGCTGGAATGTTATCTCCCTGTCAGAAAATGAACACGAAATGTTTGTTGCCGATGAGTACAGGATCACGTTCAAGATTGTCCAAAGGCATAAGGAAAAAGTGCATGCATTCAACTTGCTGAACGAAAGCCGTGAAAAGGTTATCTCGACGTTTAACGAACTAGGTCTTGAAAGATCAAGTTACAATCAGCATTCGATGAAAATATCTGAAGATGTTGATTACCGGAAGGGTGAAAGGTTTATGCTGGGATATGAGGCTAGCCAGGTTTTCGAGGTCAAGCTGCCGAACAAGTCCCGAACCGACGAGGTCGAACGAAAATTGGCGACTCTTGATTTTGTCGATCAACTCAGGACTATTGGCGAATTGAAAAATGCGGATTCGCTAGAAGTCGAAACGATAAAGCGTGCTTGCAAGAAGGTGGTGGAGCAGGCCGATGTGTATGCAAAGAGCGTCGGGGCCTCGGCCGGAAAAATCATTGCTGCAGAAGGCAATTCTCGTGTTAACGAGAGCGACAGCTATTCTGATTCCGTTGGAATTTGGGCTAGCCTGAATGTGTCCGTGCAGTTAAAAGGGCGAGACGAACCCCAGCAGGCTTATGTTCAAGTCCACCAAGAGGAATCAAAGAAGTTTTTGGCTGACCTGTTCACGATTTCTGCCGGAGCGGTTGTGGATGGCGACAATAGGGACGAAATTTATAATCGGGTGGGGCGCGTGAAAGATTCTATTGTGGCGCTTGCTCGAAAACTGGGGGGTGCGGAATCTGAAATTGAAGTTCATACGGCAAGGGTCGGGATTAAAACACGATGGGAAAAAGCGAAAAACGAATCAAAAAAGAACCGTTTTAGGGCTCGTCAGTTTGTTACGGTCAATTTCTCGTCCAAGCAAGATGCGGCGGCATTCCTTGCGGAGGTCGGTGGCGCAGAGAACGTGACTGTTGGCGATGTCAGTTCTGTTTTGAAGAATGGCGATTCCCTTAAAGTGTTTGTTACGGAAGTTGCAGGGCGTAAAGCCATGGCCCGTGCAAAAGCAATAGCCGAAGGCTTTGGCGGAGGCTTGGGTGATGTCGTGTATATTGGGAACAACTCGTCTGACGATTACAGCATTGTCACGGAAGTTGATTTGGAATCTAGTGCTAAGGGAAGGACCGTACTTGGAAATCGACGTTCAATTGAGGACCGTTTTGGTGGCGGCCTGGCCGGTCTTTTGGGGGGTGCTGCTGCAGAAGGCATGATTGCCGATTCTGTTGAAGTCAGTTCTAGCGTGAATGTAATCGCAGAACTAAAGTAAAGTGGTCACACGGCGTGAAAATGACTATTTTAAATTCAAAACAATAAAAAAAGAGGGCTAAACGATGATATCAAAATTGCTGAATCTCGTCTATTTGGTGCTGCTGATCGCATGCGTGTGCATCCTGATCCGCGTTGTTAAAAGTGAACCGGCTACAGTCCCGGCTGTTGCCGCCGATGGAACTACGACATTCGAAGTGCCGCGCATCGAAGTTTCGGCATCCGAAACCAAGAAGTTTGCCGCCGACAAGTTCGAGATGGGCTTTAGCCTCGAAATCCGCGGCAAGGACAAGGAAGCGGTTTCCAAGCGTTTGGCGGAACGACGCTCGGTGATTTTCGAGAATGTGAAATCGCTCGACATTCCGCAATCCGACGTGGAACAGAACAGCATTGACATTCGCAAGGAATGGTCTTATCGCAACAGCAAACGCGAACTCGTGGGCTATGTGGCCACGCAGAATTTTGTGATTACTGTGAACCGCAAAATTGATGCCGCCGCTCTTGTGCAGGCTCTTTCTTCGGAAGCGGATGTCGAAATCCACCGCACGTCGGCACAGCTTAAGGATGTGGATGGCGTACAGTCTAAGGTTATCAAGGCTGTTGGCGAAAAGGCTAAGGCTAAAGCTAAAGATTACGCCGAAGGCGTGGGTGCAAAGCTTGGCCGCGTGCTTCAAATCAATGGTGAAGGTGGCGGCGTGTACTACAGACCGATGCGTCTCCGCACAAACGGTCTCATGATGGCGAAAAGCGTGATGATGGACGGCGCTGCTGAAGCCGCTCCCGACGAAAGTGCTATTGCGGATTCCGTCGAGGTGAGCGCTTCTGTGCGTGTTGTGTTTGAACTAAAGTAATTCTAACAAACTATTTTCGTAATCTTGGGCAGCCTTTTCGAGGGCTGCCTTTGGCATATCCGGGCTGCACCCGTAAAAGCCGAGCGGCTTGAACCACTTCATGCCGGCAGCGTTTGCGGTCATCTCGAACGGGATGAGCATTTCTTCGGCGGTGTAGCGGTTGAGCCCTTCGTGGGTGTAGTGTTCTGCGGCGGCGCCTGCGGTAAATACCACGCGCACGGGCATGCCTTTCAAGAAGTTGTCGGCGCTATAGACGATTGGGCTCATGATTTGGTCTTGCCAGTCGCGCAAACTGGCGGGGGAGTTGTACCAATATATAGGGAACTGCCAAACAATCGCCTTGGACTCCCTCAACAATTTTTTTTCGGCTTCGAGATCGAAGTAACCATTAACCCTGATTTTGTCAAGGTGGTGGAACACAAAATTGGAATTTTTTCTGTTGATATCCACTAAGTGTTTGTTGAACATGGAGTTAGAAATGTTCGGATGCGATAGAAGAATTGTTATTTGATTGTTCATAATTTTTTCTTGTTGATAAGTTGAGGAAATATTATAAAAAAATTACATAATACGTGCGAAAAATCTTCCAAAATGGCCCGTTATTTATTATACTTGTAGTGTGGTTGACCTACATCTTGTGGGGGTGGTTCGACCTCAGGCACAAGATATAGTAAAATCGGAGGATTTTGACTATATTTGTGAAAAAGGGAATTGAAGGTTTTTTGTAGATGATTTTTACTGTCAAGAAGCGTGACGGCCGCGAAATGCCGTTCAACATCGAAAAGATTGCAGACGCTGTAATCAAGGCGTTTAGAGCCTCTGGCGAATTGGATGAACAGATAAAGGCGGCCCAAGCTCAAATGAATTTGCTTGGAAACGACGACCTTCTGACAAACGCCGCTCTCAAGGTTGCAGCCGAAGCTGTTGGACATCTTGAAGCAGAAAATAAGACCAAGCCGGACATCGAAGAAATTCAGGACGCTGTCGAAAAGGCTTTGACTGAAGGTGGTTACGCCGATACCGCCAAAAGCTATATATTGTATCGTGCCGAACGTACTCGCGTGCGCGAAGTCAATACTCGCCTCATGCAGACGCTTCACGACATTACGTTTAGTTCAGCCAAGGAATCTGACCTCAAGCGCGAAAACGCCAATATCGATGGCGATACCGCTATGGGTACGATGCTCAAGTATGGTAGCGAATCCGCTAAGCATTTCTCTACGATGATGATGCTTAAGCCGGAACACAGCCGCGCTCACATGGATGGTGATATTCACA
>CAMZFJ010000172.1 GCA_947306025.1 uncultured Fibrobacter sp. | reverse complement strand
AGCGCCGTGAAGCCCGGTAGCAGTTCTAGCGATTCGACGACTCCGGTTAATATGACTACACTTGCTAGTGCTTTCAGGGTTGTCTATGCTCGGAACGAGCTTGTTGTTACGAATTCTGTCGCTTCGGAACTTAAAGTCTCCGTATTCGATGTGCAGGGCAATCTCAAGATGCAATACCGCGGTTCTACTGCCGGTAACCACTCCATCTCGCTCAAACAATGCGTCCCGGGCATTTACCTAGTCCGTGTGGAATCCAGCGGCAAGGTGCAGATGCTCCAAGTGCATGTAAAATAAATTGACAAATGTTTAAAAATACAAGACGGACTCTATGTCCGTCTTTTTTTGCATAGTCGTCGCAGTCTTTTTCAGCTGTCTTTTACAAAAAGACCCTCGCCTACGCGAGGGTGACATTAAAATCTAAAGACTAGTAACTCTTTATGGTAACTATTAACTACTAACTAAAAAAAGCGCCTTATGGCGCCTTTTTTACTTTCTCAGAATTTCGACGAGCTCTTTGGCGTTCTTTTCGATGAGAACGAAGGCTTCGAACATGCGGGCTTCGCGCCACTTGGTCAAGTACTTCGTCTGCCAGTCCACGGCAATCAAGTCGGGATCTTTCGGACCGTTTTCGTTCTGGTACCAGACTTCCTTCGTGATTTCGCGGATCATGGCGCCCATTTCGGCAGCAGGCTGGAGCGATCCTTTGCAAAGGAGCAACGCACGCAGGTTGTCGAGCAGGATTTCGTCAGAAGGTGTTTCGGCGTCTTCGTGAGCGCATTCCCAAATTTCTTGGCGGTGGCGTTCAGTCCAGCCCATCAAGTAATTTTTGGTCTTTTCAAGCTCGCCTTTGGCCAGCTTTTCATCGACCGCTTCGCGCGGATAATATATGCTATTTGGATAGAATTCAATCATGATCTACCTCCTTCTGCGAAGTTGAAGCACAAAAACAATGCCCGGGGCGGGACTTGAACCCGCACGGAGTTGCCCCCAAGGGATTTTAAGTCCCCAGTGTCTACCATTCCACCACCTGGGCAGGTTGTGCGATGCAGAATATAGCAAATTTGAAAGGAGTCAATGACGAAATTGTGCTAATTAGCGTGGAAATAATCATATTTTTTCTTAAAAAAATATTTTCTGTTTACAAATGTTTACTTTCTAGGTGCGTTAATATATATTTAGGGTTGGACCAAAGTTAAAAGAGGATTACTTTTATTGCTAATTTTGGAGTTGTCCACTTTGGAGATTTTTGTATGTTGAATCACTGTTCTAAAAAAAGCGGCTTTACCCTGATTGAAGTTGTTGTCGTTGTGGCGATAATGGGCGTTTTGTCTACGATGGGTGTTTCTAGTTTGAGAAGTGCTGTGATTAATACCCGAATGAAGGATTACTCTTTAAATTTGGCTGCTTTTTTGGAACGCATTGCTAACGATGCAACTCGAATGTCGAAAGAGTTTTGTGTGAAAATGGCCGACGGTAACGAGCAGGAACTTCAAATTTTTGAGCCTGTAGATGGCTCCTGCGATGTTGGTAAGCCAAGTGAATTGTACGATGTGTTTAATATTGAATCTCCTGCTAAATTTGGCTGTGATGATGTTGATTTAGGCGATTTTGACGGTCAGGATTGGGCGCAAAATGGTGATAAGTTTGTCCCGCGTATTGGTCTTTCTGCTGTACCCTCGGAAGGGTATATTTGTATGCAGTATGGAAGCAAGTCTATTTATGGGCTAATTGAAAAAAAGAAAAATGCCAATGCGATTGTTCCACAATGGAGAGGTGGGGACTTTTGGAGTCGTTTATAGGCGTATTTTAGCAGGTGTATTATGGCGAAACTCTTGAAAAATAAGAAAGGCTTTGGAATAGTAGAAATCTTGGTCGCGTCTGCGGTCCTTGGTTTTATGTACATGGCACTGCTGAATCTCCAAGGGGGAAATCATGATGCGTTATTGCGTATTCGTGGTCGAGACGGTGCTGTTGAGGTTGCACAGCAGGTTTTGGATTCCCTCAAGTCGGTGGGAATCGCTTCTATTCCGTCGAAGGCTACGTCTGATACAACTTTTAATGTGCAAAATATCGATCGCAAGTGGGCTCGTGGCCTTGGCGATTCTGCAACGGTGACTTATTCTACACAAGTGACTGTTTCTGCAACATCGGATTATACAGTGCAATCTGCATCGCAGTTTGAAACCGTATCGCATGTTTATGCCAAACAGGTAAACGTAAAGGTTTCCTGGAATTTTAAAGGCTCAACGCAGTCCATAGAAGTCTCGAGCGTTATTAGGTAGTAGGTTTTTAGGTTACAGGTTTTAGGAATAATATCACGTGCTTCGCACGTATTTATATGACGGCTTTGCCGTGATTATAGTTCCTAACCCCTAACTCCTAATACCTAACCCCTATTTCAACAAATGCATAATGACGGGGCGGTTTTTGCCGTTCTCTGTTTTATGTATTGTGAGTTTTCCCGTGCTGTCGTAGCTGAACTGGTCGCCGATTCTTTCTCCCAATACGTAGGTCAGGCTATCGCGAAGTACTCCGTTGGGGTACCAATTGCGCCAGATGCCGTGGCGTTTGGATTTGCCGTCATGAGTTCTTTGCCAAAAGCCTTCGCTTGCCATTTTACCGCCCAAGCTGTCGGGATAGAAACTGCGGCTTGCGCGAAGAGCCGGATCGCCATAGCTTGACGGTGGTTCATCGTATGCCCAAAATTCTTCGTATAAAAGAACGTGACCCGCCTTGATGTAGCGTAGCGATGCTGGAAATTTGCCGATGCTTTGTTTGAACGCATCCTTGTAGCTTAAGGTGCAAGTGTCGAGTGTCCCGCTGGGCCAAGAAGAACGGACAAACGAAGTCTCGGCGCAGAACAGCGTGGAAGAGTTGGCACAAGTTCCGTAGGAAATGCCGGAGCTTTCTACAGGTCCGTCTGTTTCTTCCGTAATAAAATTGCTTTCCCGTACAACGTTGTTGTTTTCGTCGAACCACTGTATTTTTTCACGTCCCTTGAAATAATCCGACTTGATTTTTTTGATGAGGGAACCGTCTGCCCTGTAGGTTGTGTGCGGGTCGAAAAGGATGTCGCTGTCTGCGAATCCTTCTTCCTTGATTTGGGCTTTGTTGCAACTTTCGCCAGTGGAATCGGGTTCTCCATACGATTCGTAATACCGCTTGTAAATGCCTGATTTCTCTTCGCCTTCGCATTCGTAGTATTCCACAATTCTGCAGTCACGACCATAGCGTTTGATGAATCCTGCAATTGGTTCGTATTTGCCGTCTTTGGAAAATCCCGATTCGTTCTGGTGGCAATTGTTTTCTTCGGCGAGTATACCGTTGTCGTGATATTTTTTCCACACGCCTGTAGCGACTCCGTTCTCGTCGTAATGTTCTTCGAACGCTTTTTTCTGGTTGTGGTGCCAGCCCTCCCAGTCGCCTACAGGGTGGTCATCCTTGTAATATTGAACGGCTTCGACTTTTTTGTTCTGGTAGTAGATGGTCCACTTGCCGTCTTTCTTCCCTTTGTTGTAGTTGCCGATCAACGCAATATCGCCAAAACCTGTCCAGCGCTTGAATTCGCCGTGGGGGAGGCCGTCTTTGTAGGGGATTTCGAGTTCCTTGATGCCGTCGTTGTACCATTCGTTGCGTTTCAGAACCGTTCCGTCCGGGTAAACCCAGATGGAAGTCTTTTTGACACCATTTACGTGCCTATCCAGGATTTGCTCTTCAGCCCGCTCGACTGTACAGCCGGCGAAATAGCATAAAAGTGCAGAAAAAGCGATTAATTGACGTTGCTTCATTGTTCGTAAAGTAGAAAAAAAGTAATTTCTAGATGTGAACGAGCAAACAAAAAAAATAATTGCAGAAACTTTGCACATGAAAATCCAGACGCCATGGATTTGGCTCGTCGTTGTGCTTACGATTTGCCTCACGGCGTTGTTCTACGTTTCGCAGAAACCGCAGGTTGCCGTTTATTCCCAGTACGTCAAGTCGCTTTGCGATTACCAGTATGCCGATGCGAGCCTGATGCGCTCGATGGAACACGTCCGGAGCGGTTACGGGGTGGATTCGGCGGTGGTCCTTTCGCAGATGATGACGCTCCGCGAAGTGGCACTTTCGTTCGAGGGTGGCGTCCAGAAATTGGAGCAGGCGGGGTTTTCGGCTCCGTCCAAGGCGTCGGTGGCGAATTTCAAGTCGAGTGTACTTGCGAAGGTTTCTTGCTTGCAGCGTTACCTTTCGGAACGTTCTGCCTGGTTTGACGAGCTTGAAAAAGTTTACCGCCTGATGGAAATGAATTCGGCTGGCGTCGAATTGCCGCTTTTGCGTAAACTGGATTCTGCGAGGGCGGGGTATGCGGTGTTGCCCGATAGCCATTTGGATTTGCCCGTGTCGATTAATCGGCGCGTAGAATTGTTGCTCCAAAAGAATCTGGATTTGTATAACGCCTGGCACCAGTTCGACAACGATAAGACACTTAGTGTGAGTGACGAACTACTCCATTTTTTCCAGATGGAAAACGTCAAAGAAATTTCGTTGTCGGCAAACATTCCGCTGGCGTTCTACTTCTTGTCGCTAGTTCTTTTGCTTGCAACATTCTTCTTTATATTCAAGTCTAAACAGTAAGGAATAGAAATGTCTTTTTTCCGTGTCCGTAAAGTTGCCTTTATTAATTTTGGATTGTTGTTTATTTTTCTGGCTAGTTGGATCTCGTGGTACATTTATCCGCTTGCAAGAACAATTACAAAAGAATTTTCTGCCTATGAAATGACGGATGGCTCGTTTGAATACGGGATGTCGGAGGAACTGGGATTCCTTGCAGAACATGTCTTTTATGGCAAGGTGAGTTATGCGGCTGTGCCGAGTTTATTCGGCGGCACGAATATCCCGTTTTTCGATAAAATCTTTTTCCAGCTGAACGGCGACACGAAGTGCACGTTCGTCCTTTATGCAAACGATGAAATTCTTGACGAGATGGCTGAATGGTATGATTTCTCGGCGACGAATGCAAGCGATGTCCCGATGGAAGTACGCGCTGTAAAAGTGGGCGACAAGTATATCGTCAAGTCCATGGAATCGACAGACGGAAAGCTTGGCTGGGAATTCTTGATGGACGGCTATCATTTTTATTGGTGCTTTATGGGCGTGAGTTTAGTCGCCTTTATGTTTACGTTTGGTCTTGTGCTGGTGGTTGTTGGAATTTTGTACAAACCGCGCCGAGTTGTGGAACAGGAATCGTCTAGCGACGAGGAATGATGCGTTTAAGTTTAGTTGTTCC